>JAJPZT010000121.1:0-6056 GCA_021204175.1 Clostridiales bacterium
CTGCTGCTACGCGGGCCGCCTACTTGGGCCAATAGCCGGCATATTCACCAAAACCGACCGAAAATCCCCCCCCCCCTGAGCCAAGGTTGAATTGCAGTTTTCTTTTTTCGATTTTGTTATCATTATTACTTTTTTATCACTGTCTGCAAGCCTACAGGCTACCGAGTGGGCGGCTATGCCTGCGCCGACAATGATAACATCGGCTGAAATCATCATTTTCCTCCATTTAGGGATCAAGGAATTGCTTATTCGGCAGTTTTCCTTAAACTATTTTTTCAAGGAAACGCCAACTGATTGAGCACCGTTTCCCGATTTTTAGTGTAAACTTTTCTACATACCATTATTACGCAAATTTCAAAATAAATCAAGTGTTTTAATAAAAATCTTTATATTTTTTAAGGAATAATTGCTTGAAGTCTTTTCAGGCGGCATATCTTAATAAAAAGACGAATAGAAATATATAAAAAAGGTGAATATATATGTCAAAAATAATTATATGCATTCTTTCACTTGTGTTCGGACTTGAACTTTTTTTCTGCGTAAACGGCAGAGCAGACACATATACAAAAGAGGAAATAGAACAAGCCGCCGCAAAGGCTGTTCCCTCGGCTGTTTTTGCGGAGGTAAAAAAGGGATCAGGGCTATGCTCGGAAGCCTCGGAGACTTCCGTCATAAAAACCCTGACCCGAAAGGAAAGTGCCGAAATTTTAAAGGATTTCAGCTTAAAATGGTATTACATAAAAACTGACGGCGGCTCCTACTGGACAAAGGCGGAAAACCTGATTATTCCCCCTGACCCCAAAACCGCCGCCGATGAGCTTTCTTCAAGAGAAATTGAGTGCTATGTAAATTCAAAGGGCTTTAAAAGCAAAACCCAATATTTTCTTTGGGCTGATCTTTACCGCCAGCAGCTTTATCTTTTGGAGGGGCAAAAAGGCAGCTTCAGCCTTAAAAAGAGAATTGTCTGCTCTTCGGGCAAAAACGTCTCCCCAACTACAAGAGGGCTTTTCGAAACCTCTGACAAGGGGGAATGGTTTTATTCCGAAAGGCTTAAAAGCGGCGCGAAATATTGGATTCGCTTTAACGGCTCATACCTTCTTCATTCAGTGGCTATGGATAAAGAGGGCAATGTAACCGACCCCACATTAGGGGTTCGCTCTTCAAGCGGCTGTATCCGCACAAGCCTTAGGGACAGCGAATATCTTTATAAAACTATTCCCAAAGGCACATCTGTCTGGGTTAATTAGCCGCAAGGCTCCCCTCGAGGGGAGCCTTGCCGCCGATTTTAGCTGAAAAATTTAATTGTATAAGCGGAATTTTCAACTGCGGAAAATGTAATAACATCCTTATCGCTGTTTAAGCTGCTTTCAACAGCCTCTCCGTTTTCGTTATAAATAACGGCATTTGCGGCATATTCGCTTCTAATGCTTAAATCTCCGCTTTCCGTTGTATGAACAACCGCTTCTGTGGGCATGCCCTTCTCCCACCTTAAGTCAACCGCTGCGCCGAGCCTTGTTTTAAAGCCCTTAAACGAGCCTGTTTTCCAGCTTGAAGGCAAAGCGGGAAGAAGGTCGATTGTTCCGTTATGGCTTTGTATGAGCATTTCTATAATACCTGCTGTCGCTCCGTAGTTTCCGTCAATCTGGAAGTTGGGGTGCTGGTCAAAAAGGTTGGGAGAGGTTCTTGTAGTGAGAAGCTGTTCAATCATATAATCAGCCGCTTCTCCGTCAAGTATTCTTGCGTTTAAGGCTATTCTCCAGGCAAGACCCCAGCCCTGACCTGTTCCGCAGCTTCTGGCATAAACTGAATTTTTGAAGGCTTCGAAAACAGTCTGTTCCTCTTCGTCGTCACTGTAGGGGTTTAAGTGAGTGCCGGGGTAAACCTCCCAAAGGTGTGAGCAGTGCTTATGGTTAGCCGCCGAGGTGTGGTCATAAACAGTTGAAACAACGGCTCTGAAGGGGTCGTTTACAGTCCACTTAATTTTTGTAACATCGTCGGTTTCCGAAAGGTCAAAGGTTACGTCGCCCCTTGCCCACTCGTCAACAAGCCCTTTGCTGTTAATAACGTTTGGAGCAATTTTGCCCTGTTCGTCTGCAAAATAGCTTGAGGGCATTTGTTCCTTCATTGTTTCTATAAGCTCAGCATTCTCTTCTGTTTTTCCCAAAATTTCGGATGCCCGGATAACCATATCATAGAGATTTCTTATAAGCTGGGTATCCATAGCCGCACCGGGCTGAACGCCGCCGTGTTCCGGCGAACAGGAAGCCGCCGTTATAAGATAGCCTGTTTTCGGGTCAGCAACAAGAAACTGAGTGAAGAACTTCGCAGAACCCACCATATAGGGGTAAACCTCAGCAAGGTAATCCTTGTCCCGATTAAACTGATAATACTGCCAAGCGTGTTCAACAAGCCATGCTCCTCCTGTGGGCCATAAGCCTGCTGTTGCGTTGTCTATGGGCTGAGTTCCTCTCCACAGGTCGAAATTATGGTGAGTTACCCAAGGGTCGCCCGGCTCATAGCTGTCGTCTCCCCTGTCGTTAAAAATTCCGTACTGGTTTGCGGCGGTTATGCTTCCGCTTTCGGCAAGCTCCTTAAATGTGTCTATAAGGGGTCTTTCGCTTGAACTTAAATTAAGAGGTTCAGCCGCCCAATAGTTCATTTCGGTGTTAATGTTTATGGTGTATTTGCCCTTCCAAGCCGCAGAAAGTGAAGCGTTCCACTTACCCGTCAGGTTCAGGGGCTGGCTTTCGGCTATGTCTAATTCGCCCTCGTCGCTTGCTTTTCTTCCGTCACGTGAGCCGCTTATAATGAGATATTTTCCGTAGTTAAATTCAAGGGCTGCAAGCTGATTATCTCCCTGTGAATATGTGGATAAAACCCCTGCTGCGGCGGCTTCTTCCATACTTGAGCCTGCTCCCTTCAAAAAGCCGCTCCCGCCGTTAATATCCCTTCTTACTCTCTTTTCCGTAGGAATTGAGGAAAAGCTTACTCCGTCAGTATTTTCAATAGTTAAATCCGTTAAATCAAACTGTGAAGAAAAGTCTTCAAGATGTCTTGCCTTAATTGTTTCGTATGATTTGCTCTTTATGTTGCTTTCGTATCTGTCGCAGTCTGCCCCCTGTTTTGAATTGTCAAGGGTTAAATAGTCAACATAATTTGTTGCCCCCACAACATAAATATTTGCACTGTTTCCACCCGAAACAGAGACGGTAGTGTTGTCAGGTGAAACGGAAAAGCTTCCGTAGCCGTCCAAAATCATTCTCGCTTCAAACTGAATTGCGTTGACAGTGCCGGGGTAGTCGTTGTCGCTGCTTCTGTCTGTAACGGCGGCTTTGACCTTAACCTCGTTGTCGCTGACCTTTTCGTATGTATAGTAGTCCGCCTTGCTGTTGTGATAAGTGTGAAGCTCCGCCGAAAAGTCAAGAGGGCTGTCGCTCTCTATGTGTGTAACCACTGCCTGGTCGGGGTAGCTTGCAAAGCTTTCTCTCTTAAAATGGCTGCCCTTATAGTCATATTCAACGGTAACAACGCCCTTTGTCATATCAAGGCTCTTAACATAGTTTTGGGCGTTTTCCGCTGTCTGACCGAAATCCAAATATACTTCAACAAATGATTTATAGGCTCTTTGTGTAGAGGGCTCGCCCAAAAAGGCATATTCGACTAAGCTTTCCATAGTCCACCTGTCCTGAACAGCTTTTTCATCTGCCGAGTTATCTATATTTAAGGCTCTGTTGGCTATGCTCTTAGTAGCGTACTGACTGAAGTTCTGCTGAAATTCTTCATCCCCCACTGTGACATTGTCTGCCCCGATTTCAGCCGGGTTTCCCTCTTCGTCTGCCCCTCTGTAATATTTCCAGCCGTCCTCAATGCTTCCGCTCGTTTTGTAGGCTGTAGTAATTGTGTTTGCCGCATATGTAGCCGCAAGTGTGGCAAGGGTGTTTCCCTTTTCGTCTGCAAGAGTTCCGTAGGGTGAGCCGTCCCAAACGGTGTCCTCGTTTATCTGAATAACCTCTTTGTCAATTCCACCGGCAATCATAGCCGCCATTCTGCCGTTGCCTACAGGGTAGAAATGCGTCCAGATATATTCTGCATATTCCCACCCGTTATAAAGCGAACCGTCGGTTTTATAGGGGTTTTGAGCCGCAACCTCTGTTTTTGCGGCGTTGGGGTTTACTTCCGATGCGTCGGAATAAATTCCCGTTTCCGCAAGCACGTTTTCAATCGGGTTATCCGTCCACATAACCGTTTGGGGGTCAAAGTCTGCCCCCACAGACGACCCTGTGTTTTCTTTCGCCATAATTACAGTTCCTCCCGAAATGCCCGAAGCCATAGTGACGGCTAAAAAACAGGCGCATATTCGTTTTAACATTTTTCTCTCCTCCTCTTAGAATTATAACATATTTTATATAATAATTATAGAAGATTTTTCGACGCAAAAACAGACCCAGTTTGGTCAAATTTTCACCGCCCCAGTTTTTCTTGTAACGCCGGCTTATATGTGATATAATTAAAATTAAGAATAAAAAAAAGAAGGGAGGAGCCGAACTGTGAACATAACAAGCCTTAAGCTCAATAAAAATTCAAACACACCTCTTTACATTCAGTTATTCACACTTTTAAAAGAAAATATTATAAGCGGAAATATTTCGGACGGAGAAAGACTGTCCTCACGCCGACAGCTTATGACGGAGCTTTCCTTAAGCAAAAGCACCGTTGAACAGGCTTACGGACTTTTGGAAGAAGAGGGCTATGCCCTGTCAAAAGCCAAAAGCGGATATTATGCAAGAGTCGAAAGCCCCGTAAACACAGACATTGACGAGCCCGACTATTATTATAACGAGGGCATTGTAATAACAATGAGTCATCAGCTTACAAGCCCGGAATCATATCCCCAAAAGGAAATAACAAAGCTTTACAGAGATACAGTTTACGATATGCCCGAGCTTTTGGGCTTTGGTCATAAATTCGGCGAAAAGCCTTTAAGACAGGCAATTTCTTCAAGCCTTAACAGCCTTCACGGCTTCGGCTGCACCCCCGACAGGGTTATTATAGGCGCAGGGACGGATTATTTAATAGAACAGCTTGCCCATACCTTTCCCGACGGAACTGTTTTCGGTTTTGAAAACGCCTGTTTTGCAAGAAGCTATGTTCCCGTAAGAAATTCGGGAGCTGAAATTACGCTTTTGGAAAACAGCCTTGAAGCTTTTCCTATTGACAAATTAAAGAAAAGCAATATAGATATAATTTATACCTCTCCCGACGGCGGATATCCCACAAACCACAGAATGACGGCGGAAGAGAGGAAATCCCTTTTAAGCTGGGCTTATGAAAAGGAAAACAGATATATTATAGAAGCGGATTTTGATTTGGATATTTCAAACAATAAAAATGCCGAAGCTTTATTCAGCTCCGACACTGAGGACAGGGTCATTTTTATGGGGACATTCGCAAAAAGTATTGCCCCCTCCCTTAAAACAGCCTATATGGTTCTGCCGAAAAAGCTTAAAGAAGCCTTCAACAAGGCTCTGCCCTATTACACAAGTCTTTCTTCAAGATTTGAACAGCAGACAATAGCCAAATATATACAAAGCGGAAAATATGAGGGTCACTGCAATTATCTCAAAAAATTTTATACTCAACGGAGAAATCTGCTCATAAAGGAGTTTAAAGCATCGCCCCTCTGGGAATATATAAAAATTTTTAACTGCCAAGGGGGAACCTATTTCATCATTTCGGTAAACAACGGTATGAAGGAAGTGGATCTTAAAACCGCCGCCTATAAAAGCGGCGTAAAAGTTATGCCCCTTTCAGTAAGCTTTATAAAAGCCCAAAGCTTTCCCGAAAATTTGTTTATAACAGGCTTCGGCGCCTTAACCCCCTCGGATATTAAAAACGCCGTAAAGAGACTTGAGAGAGCATGGCTTGCTCCCCTTGATGGGAACTGCTGAACACAGTGAAGCTGAGAGGTGAATTTTTTCATTTCAGTCAAAGACTATGCTTTTTAACGAAATTTATTTATGCGACTTTATTAAGGTCTTTGTAAAATCTATTATAAT
>JAJPZT010000121.1:6066-19017 GCA_021204175.1 Clostridiales bacterium
AATAATTTCCGAATTGACTTATGAAAAATGTATATATATAATATTTATAAAAAATTTCTACATAAAATAACAGGAGGAATAATTAATGAAGCTTTTCAAAAAAATAACCGCTTTGGCTTTAGCCGCAGGCTTAACCGCTTCTCTTTTACAAATAGGCGGCACTTCGGCTTACGGGGCGGAGCTTACGGCAGGGGGCTGGTATGAAACAGCCTATGCAGAGTGGTCAGGAGAAACAAACATAGACGCAGCTTCAGCTGAATATAAAAAAAGCTCGGAAAGCACTTACACAGCCGTTGACAGCGAGCTTATAAGAAGCGCAGATACCGGCGGCGGAAGAGTTGATATTTTAGGTCTTGAAGCAGGCACCTATGACATTAAGGTAACAACAGGCTCAGGAGAAGTTCTTACAGCCGAAAATATTTCCGTAGCCGCTGAGGACAGATCAGGCTATGCCCGCTTCAACAGAACAACAGGTGTGGGAGCCTATAACAACGACGGAACCCCCAAAGCAAACGCAGATATAATTTACGTTACAAACGAAACAAAAAACACAGTCACCTACGGCAGCTACACAGGCTTAGGCGAAATTCTCAAAAACGCCAAAAAAATATCCAATCCCCTCATTATAAGAGTAATCGGTGAAATCGACACTCAGACAAGAGACGCAGACGGCACAAAAACCACCGACGCTGCTAACGGCGTTGTTGCCCTCAGCGGTCTTACAGACAGGGAACAGAGCAGTGACTCATATTTTAATATGATGGACGTTTCAAGTGCGGAAAATATAACCATAGAGGGCGTAGGCACAGATGCCTCAATTTCAAAATGGGGCTTAAATTTCTCCGGCTGTTCAGGCGTAGAGGTTAAAAACTTAACCTTCGGGCTTTATCCCGAGGACGCCTGCAGTGCTTCAGGCTCTGCCTATGTGTGGCTTCACAGATGTACCTTTAACAAGGGCGAAAATCTCTATGACCTGACAAGCGAACAGGATAAGGGCGACGGCGACGGCTCAACAGATATGAACACCTGCAGCAATGTGACCATAAGCTACTGCCGCTACAACAATACCCACAAATCATCATTAAACGGCGGAAGCAACAGCACAAAACAGTACAACTATACATATCACCACAATTATTTTAACAGCTGCAATGCAAGACTGCCCTTAACAAGATATGTAAACCTTCATATGTACAACAACTACACCTATAACGCAGGCAGTGCAATCAGCGCAAGGGCCTCGGCATGGGTTTTCTCCGAAGCCAATTATTATCAGGACTCAACCTCTATTTTCGGCGTTCAGTATGACAGCTCCTACGGCGCAGGCTTTATAAAATCCTATATGGATACTATCGACAACTCCACATATACGGAAGATGACAACATTCATGTTTTAACCGATACAGCCGACAGAACCTTAACCTTCACCGCAAACAGCAGCAAACACCCGGAATCAACCCAAAACTTCGACACAAATTCAGGCGTTTTCTATTATGACAGCGCAAACCAAGAGTCTAAGGTGGCTTATCTTACAGACGCAACAACCGCAAAGGCAGAAGCCGTTACAAACTCAGGCGTTATGACAGACGGTCAGACCCTTATATTCTTTGAAAACAGCTTAACCGACGGCGAAGAAACCGAGTATTCCACAATAGAAAGCAATTTTGAGCTTACTCCCTCAAATTTTTCTTCAAACCTTTATTTTAAACAGGTGGGCGACTTCAGTTCTTCTTCATCAAACAGAATAAGACTCACCTCCGAAAACAGCCTTGTGTTTACTGTGGCTCAGGGAGCGACTGTAGCTATTACAGCTTCTCACGCCAGCTCAACCTCAAGCGGTACGAGAAAAGCCCTTCTTTTAAATGAGGACAGCGAAACTGTAGGCTCAAGTTCCTACGAAATGGGCGAAGGCTCATCAACCCAGACACTGGCTGAAAACCTTCCTGCCGGAACATATACCTTAACAGCTGACAATCATATTAATGTTACCTCCGTAAGTGTAACATTCCCCTCCGGGAGTTCGACCACCACAACAACCACGGAGACAACAACCGAAACAACTACGGAAACCACCACAAATAACGGCGTTGTGGGCGACACAGACGGAAACGGCTCATTAACTGCCAATGACAGCGCAGTTCTTCTTTCCTATATTATAGGTGACGGCTCAGTTAATGACGGGTGGCAGATACAGAACGAGATTGCCGATGTAAACGGCGACGAAGCTATTACCGCCGCCGACGCAGCCTTGATTTTAAAGAGAGTAATAAATTGCACCGCAAAGTTCAGCAGATAGGGAACAAATTTTCGTGTTTTCAAAAGCTTACAAACTTTTTAAGAAAATTGAAAAAAAGTGCTTGACAAATTCTGTTTCTTAGTCTATAATAATTTTTGTCGCTGAGGAATAAACCCCACCACCCCCTTCCCGTTCCTTGGCGGCGTTTTGCCCAGGTAGCTCAGTTGGTAGAGCAGCGGACTGAAAATCCGCGTGTGGGCGGTTCGATTCCGTCCCTGGGCACTTTTAATTAGGTTCTTGCCTAAATAAAAATCAAATATAAATCTTCTGCGCGAATGGCTCAGTGGTAGAGCATCGCCTTGCCAAGGCGAGGGCCGCGGGTTCGAATCCCGTTTCGCGCTTTTTGTTTTTTGCGGGTGTGGTTCAATGGTAGAACATCAGCCTTCCAAGCTGAGGACGAGGGTTCGATTCCCTTCACCCGCTTAAATATTTACTCCACCGACTTAAGCCTAAATTAGGCTTATTTTTATATTTGCGCGAATGGCTCAATGGTAGAGCATCGGCTTCCCAAGCCGAGGGCTGCGGGTTCGAGTCCCGTTTCGCGCTCTTCTTAAAGAACTTACAGTTAAGTCTAAGCTGTTGGTTCTTTTTTTATTTTTTAATCAAAGTTTTCCTATTGATTTTTCTCTTCTTTGTGATACAATTGATAATGGAGTTATGTGCAAATAAAAAACAAAAACGAGGTCGGGCTTATGACAAACCGTGAAGAAAAAACTCAAAAAATCGCTAAAATGATAATCGAAAACGCAAGGGGTTCTCTCTATACCTCAATGCGTTATCTTGACCTTGCTATTTTCGCCCTGACCCCTGAAGCCGACAGAAACATTGACCCCTGCGGAACAGACGGCAGCCGCTTTTTCTATAATCCAGCCGCATTGACAGACCGCTATTTGAGACTGCCCAAGGAAATCAACAGAGATCTTCTTCACTCGATTTTTCACTGTCTTTTCCGCCATCTGTGGAGCTGCAAAAAATATTCCGAAGAGGATCAGATTTACTGGGATATATCAGCGGACATAGCTGTTGAATACCTTATAGACTCCCTTGACGTTTCGGCTATTCCCTCAATCGTTTCACGTTACCGCACATATATTTACAAGCGTCTTTCTTTGGAAATGGAAATTCTTACGGCTGAAGGCATTTTCAAGTCCCTGAAGCAGTGGGACATATCCGACAGCGACTTTAAAATTATGTATAAATCCTTCCGAACCGACGACCACGGCTATTGGCAGAGACCCCAAGGCAGTGAAAAAACACCGCCCCCTCAGTCAAACCCCAACTGTGACGGCAGTGACAATCCCCCTGAAGGTATTGCCAACGCCACTAAAGAAACAGACAACAATAGCAAATGGGAGGACATAAGCCGCCAAACGGCTCATCAGGCTGAACAGCTTAACCAAACAGCCGGCGACGGTGAAAACGACCTTATTATAAGCCTTAAGGCAGCAAACCGCCGCCGATATGATTACAAAAGCTTTTTACAGAGGTTTGCCGTTTACGGAGAGGAAGCCAAGCCCGACCCGGACTCTTATGACCTTGCTTTCTATACCTACGGTATGGAGCTTTACGGAAATATGCCCATAATCGAGCCTTTGGAATATAAGGAGACAAAAAAGGTTTCGGATTTTATTATAGTTTTGGATACCTCCGCCTCCTGTGAGGGAGACGCAATTCAGGCGTTTTTAAACCAGACCTTTTCTATTCTGAAGCTTCGTGACAGCTTCTTCAACAAAACAAAAATTCATATAATACAGTGCGACAACAAGGTCAGAAGCGACACATTAATAGAAACATCCGCAGACCTTGAAAAATATTTCAGAGAAACGGAGCTTAAGGGCTTCGGAGGGACAGACTTCCGCCCGGCTTTCGAATACGTTGAGGAAATAAGGAAAAACCTTACAAACCTTAAGGGCTTGATTTATTTTACAGACGGCGAAGGGACATTCCCCTCTTCACCGCCTGATTACGACACAGCCTTTGTTTTCCTTAAGGAGCACTATCACGACCCAAAAGTACCGCCATGGGCAATAAAACTTATTCTTGATAAAGAGGAGCTTATGAAATGAATATAGCCGATGCAAAAAACGAAATCAAAAACACCATAAAAGCATATTTAAAAAAGGACAAATTCGGTGCTTACGCCATACCTCTCCGTTCACAGAGACCCATTCTTCTTATGGGCGCTCCCGGCATAGGCAAAACCGCCCTTATGGAGCAGATAGCCAAGGAAATGAATTTGAACCTTGTTTCATATTCAATTACACACCACACCCGTCAGTCCGCTTTGGGTCTGCCATTTATTACGGAGCAAAGCGGAAAAAGCGTCACAAACTACACAATGAGCGAAATTATTGCGGAAATATATGAAAGCATTGACCGCAAGGGCATATCGGAGGGCATTCTCTTTTTAGACGAAATCAACTGCGTTTCCGAAACCCTTGCTCCGGCTCTTCTTCGTTTTCTTCAGTATAAAACCTTCGGCACTCATAAAATTCCCGACGGCTTTGTTATTATCGCCGCAGGAAATCCGCCTGAATATAACCGCTCCGTTAAGGAGTTCGACATTGTTACATTAGACCGTCTTAAAAAGATAGATATTGACCCCAGCCTTGACACATGGCTTGACTACGCCAGAAACGAAGGTGTTCACGGCAGTATAATTTCCTATCTGAGCCTTAAAAAGGACAGCTTCTATAAAATAGAGAACACCCCCGACGGACTTTCCATTGCCACTGCCCGTGGGTGGGAGGATCTTTCTCACATTGTAAAAGCCTATGAAAGCGAGGGCTTCCCCTTAACCTATGACGAGGTTAAAGCCTATATTCAGGACAGCGAAACCGCTAAGGACTTTCTTATTTTCTATGAGCTTTATAAGAAGTATGAAAATGACTACCGCATAGGCGAGGTTTTAAAGGGAAATGTAGACGAGGGCAGTGCACGCCGCATAGGCTACGGTGCATTTGACGAAAAAATAAGCATTATAGGGCTTTTAAACTCCGGTCTTTCCTCTTATTTTAAGGACTACTGCATTGAGGACACATACACAAAGGAGCTCTTTTCGGCTCTTAAGCGTCTCAAGGCTCTTTTGCAGACCGAAAGCCTGACAGACGCCCTTGAAGCCGTTGTTTCCGACCGCAGAGAAGCTCTTAACCGCCAAAGAGCGGCTGAGCTTATATCGCCTGATGAGGAAGCCCTTGCAGTAAGAGAAATAGACGCCCTTACGGACTATAAGACTCTCTCAAGCTTTGATGAAATAAAGGAAGCCTTTTCAAAGCAGGTGGAAGAGCGTGAAAACAAGGCTCTTTCGGCGAAAACCGCCGTTGAATCAGCCTTTAAGTTTATAGATATAGCCTTCGGAAAGTCTCAGGAGACGGTGCTTTTTATAACCTCTCTCAATATGGATAAAAACGCCTGCCGCTTTTTAGAGGATAACCCCGTTGAGGCCTATATTAAATATAACAGGGAGCTTCTTTTTGAGGAAAAGGAAAAGACAATAAGGCGTGAAATCGAGGAGCTTCAGTTCATTTTTGATTAAGGAAATGATAATATGCCACAGATAAATTATTACGGAACGGATTTAACCTATGAAATTAAAAACGGAAAAGCCCGTATAACAGAAGCCAAAGGGGGCAAGGGCAAAATTCTTCTACCCGACACTCTTGAAGACTGCCCCATTGCTGTTTTAAGCCGCTACAGCTTAAGCAATTTAAGAGAAGCTGAGGAAATCGTTCTGCCCGAGGGCTTAGAGGTAATAGAAAGCCTTGCCTTTTATAACGACAGAGGGCTGTTAAGCCTTAATCTACCTAAAACCCTTTACAGAATAGGCGGCGACGCCTTTAAAAACTGCGACGGCATAAAGGAAGCAACCATAGGCTCGCCCTCTCTTTTGAGATATGTTCTCGATGAACTTACTCAGGAAATTATCGTAAACTATAAGGAATGCGAAAAAACAGTGTGGCGGCTGCTGTTTCCCATACACGCCGAAAGCTTTTCCGAGGACGTACCGGGAAGAGCCTTTCACCGCACCTTCACAGGTCCGGGCTATACCTACCGAAAGGAATGCAGTACCAGAACCCCAAGCCTAAAGCGCTATGACTCTCTTTTTAAGCGTGCCCTAGAGGAGGAAACGGAAGAAACCCTCAGCACTCTCGCCGCCTGCCGTCTGCTTTGCCCCTTTGAGCTTGAGGAGACAGCCAAAGCCGAATATGAAAGCTACCTCAGCGAGCATGCCGAAAAGGCGGCAAAAGCCTTTATAGATAAAAACAATCTTTCCGCCCTTTATTATATGACAGAAAATAAGCTTATAGACCGGGCTTCAGCCGATAATATAACGGAATACGCCAGAAGGCGGAACGCCGCCGATGTTCTTGCCGCACTTATGGATTATAAGCTTAAAAATTTCACCTCTTCAAAAAAATTATTTGAATTGTGATGAAGCAAAAAAGAACTACGCATAGGAGAAATAAAATGAAAATAAAAACAATATTAGTATCAGTCCTTTCAGCAGCCTTTTTATTGACTGCCTGCGGAAGTGAACCACAAGAGACAGAAACGGATACCCCGACCGAAACAGAAGCGACCGCCGAAACGACCCTTTCAAGCGGCGACCTATACGCAAGTCTTACGGAAAGCGGACTTTTCTCGGAGCTTACACCCTTAGACGGCGATTATATGCTTAACCTTTTCGGAACGGACATCTCCGCCTACACAGACTACGCCGCCGGTGAAGCCTTAGACGTTATGAACGCCGACACAATCGTTATTTTCAACACCGACAGCGCCGACCTTGCCGCAGAGGCAGCCGAAAAGCTTAAAACCTACAGGCAGAGAAAAATCGACGAGCTGACGGACTATAACCCCTCACAGCTTCCCAAAACAGAAGCCGCAGAGGTTAAAACAAAAGACTCATTTACATATTTGTTAATTTGCGACGATACAGACGCAGCCGAAGAGCTTTTGGAAGGATTAATTAAATAATGGTATTTTCAAGTCTTGAATTTCTCTTTTTCTTCCTTCCTTTGTTTCTGCTTATATATTACGCCGTACCCTTTAAGCTTAAAAATGTTGTTTTGCTTATTGCCAGTCTCATTTTTTACGCATGGGGCGAGCCTGTATATATTCTTCTGTTGATTTTAGTGTCCCTTTCGGGATATTTATCAGGCAGACTTACGGAGCATTTTAAGGGCAGAAAGACCCCGAAACGCCTTGTTTTGATTATATCAATAATAATAGACTTAGGTGTTTTGGGCTTCTTTAAATATTCGTCTCTTATAGCCGATACATTCACGGCTTTAACGGGGTTTTCCTTAAGCTTCAGTGCCCCCTCTCTGCCCATAGGCATAAGCTTTTACACCTTTCAGACAATCAGCTACACAGCCGACGTTTACAGAGGGGATATTAAGGCGGAAAGGTCTTTCCCCACATTCCTGACCTACATAGCTATGTTCCCTCAGCTTATTGCCGGGCCTATAGTCCGCTATTCTCTCATCGAAAAGGAGCTTCACAGCCGAACCATAGACAAAAGCAGCATAAAAACAGGCTTAATCCGCTTTTCAAACGGTCTTTTCAAAAAGGTGCTTATTGCGGACAGCTTAGGCTCACTTTGGGCTGTTATAAAAGCCGCTTCACCGGCTTCTCTTTCCGCTCTTAACGCATGGCTTGGCATAACGGCTTTTACCCTGCAGCTTTATTTCGATTTTTCAGCCTATGCCGATATGGCAGTGGGCTTAGGCAGTCTTATGGGCTTTAACTATAACGAAAACTTTAACTACCCCCTTGTGTCTAAGTCCATAACGGAGTTTTGGCATAGGTGGCATATGTCGCTGTCACAGTGGTTTAGGGACTATGTTTATATACCACTTGGCGGCAGCCGCAAAGGCACTTTCCGTCACATAGTCAACCTTCTCATTGTGTGGGCATTAACGGGCATATGGCACGGCGCAGGCTATAACTTTCTCATTTGGGGCTTATATTACGGCATTATTTTGATACTTGAAAAATACATATGGAAAAAGGCTTTGGATAAGCTTCCGGCTGTTTTAAGGCATATTTACAGCCTGTTTATAATAATTTTGGGCTTCGGTATTTTCGACCTTGACTCGCCTGACCGGTTTGTGCCTTATTTTAAAGCCCTTTTTCTTATGGCTCATAACCCCCTGTGGGACGGAAGCTTCTTCTATAATATAATCAACTTTAAAACAGTGCTGATTATAGCCCTGCTGCTTTCAGCCCCGGTCTATCCCTTTATAACAAAAAAGCTTGAAAGGGTCACGTCTCAAAGGCTTAAAGCGGTCTTGAGCCTGTTCTCTATACTTCTTCGTCTCCTTCTCTTTGTGCTTGCCGCCGCAGCCCTTGTTTCAAGCTCCTATAGCCCGTTTCTTTACTTCCGCTTTTAAAGGCTGTTGGTGAAGAAAATAAGATTTAAAAATGGAAACTGCCCCACCTCTCCGTCAGCCACACTGATTTTTGCAAAAATCAGCAGGCTGCCACCTCCCCTCAAGGGGAGGCTTTATCCCCTCCTACGAGGTATAATGCTATGAAAAGACTATATCTAACCCTAACCATAATCTCAATATTATTTTGGCTTGCTTTCGCCTTAACCCCAAAGGGGGTCTTTTCGGAAAACGAAAACCGTTATTTAGCGTCTTTCCCAAAGCTTACCCAAAAGACCATTACAGACGGCTCATTTACAGAAGGCTTAACGGACTTCATAACCGACGGCTTTCCTTTTCGTGATTTTTTTATGGGGCTTAACACCGGCTATAACAAATACGTACTTAAGAAAACCGAAATCAACGGCATATACTTTGCCGCCGATGATTATTATATAGAAAAATACTCGGATCCTGACAACACAGAGGAAATAACGGAAAGGCTGAATGCTTTTTTCGAAAAAATTTCGAACACGCAAAGCTTTTTGGCTCTTGCTCCTACCGCCGTAACAATATATGCTGACAAGCTTCCCCTATATGCCGAAGAAGCCTCACAGACTGATGAAATCTCAAAATACTATTCGGAAAAGTCAGCAAAAACTGTTGACCTGTACACACCTCTTTCACAAAACACAGGGGAAAAGCTTTTTTACCGCTTAGATCACCACTGGACAACGACGGGGGCTTATTACGCCTACGCCGCTATAGCCGAAAAAATGGGCTTAACCCCTTTGGAAAAATCCCAATGCGAGCTTACAACAGTCACAGAGGACTTCAGAGGAACAATTTTTTCAAAGCTTAATATGAATAATTTAAAGGGTGAAAGCATAGAAATATTAAAAACGGACGAACCCTTAACCGTATACTACAACGACACAGACACAACAGCCGACACTCTCTATAACTTAGACTACACAGCCCAAAAGGACAAATATTCTCTGTTTTTGGATAACATTCACCCTCTGATAGAAATCACCTGCCCCGAAGCCGAAACAGACAGAACCCTTGCGGTAGTTAAAGACAGCTACGCAAACTGCCTTATACCCTTCTTAACAAAGCACTTTCAAAAAATTTACGTCTTTGACCCACGCTATTACAAGGGCTCAATTTCGGATTTTATAAACGAAAACCAAGTCAGCGACGTTCTTGTTCTTTATAATATGAACACAATCGACAATGACTTAGGCATCAGAGCAATATATTAAAGAAACTCAAAAAGGAATGAAACCAATGCACCCCAAAACAATTCCGGCTTTTATAATTACGGCGGTTTGCGCCTGTTTTTGCACGGCTTCACTAAACGCCGCAGAGCTGCCCCAAAATATAGACGCCGCCTTAAGCCTTATAATCAAGACCGCAGTATATATAGAAGAAGCCCCAAAAGCGGAGCCTAAGCCCAATACAAACTATGTTCAGGGCTGCCGTTATGCAAAGCCCATTCCCGACATAGCCGACGATGACACTTCTTACGACTATTTCTTCGAAAACTCGGTATTTTGCGGCGACTCACTTATGCAGGGCTTTCAGCTTTACTGCCAATATGTAGGAAATAACTTTTTTAATAACCCGACCTTTTTAGCTTCAAAAAGCTTTTCACTTAAAGAAGCTTTGCGTCCTGTTACGGAAAGCAGCCGCCACCCCTATTATCAAGGTCAAAAAATGCTTATTGAAGAAGCCATTGCCGCAGCTAACGCCAAGCGTGCCTTTCTTCTTTTCGGCACAAACGATATGGTGGGGCTTACCCCCGAGGAAACAAAAAAGGAATACAACGACCTTATTTACAGAATACACAAGCTGTCTCCGGACACAAAAATTTATGTAATAGGTGCAACCTACATTTATTCTTCAGGTCAAAAGCCCGGCTTCACAAACGAAAACCTCCGCAAATTTAACGACTCTATGTATGAATACTGCAAAGGCTTTGACTATCTCGAATTTATAAACATAGGTGACAGGCTTATAGGGGCTGATGACGGGCTTAAAGCCGAATACTGCTCGGACAGCTACGTTCATATGACCATAGACGGCTACAGAGTTTGGACTAAGGTCTTGCGTGCCTATGCAAAGGATTTTTTGGAAATCGAAAACACCTCCGACTGATAAAAAGTCAGAGGTGTTTTTTTAGTTTTTCTTATTTTTGTTTTTATAAACAACGCCCTGTTTTTTGGGCAGAATTGTTATATCCTTTACGGGGTATTCGGATTTTACAACAAACTCCACAGCCTCAGCTACGTCGCAGGCTGTCAGGGCAAACTCCTCTCCCTCTTTAGGCTCAAAGGGTGCTCTGTCATAAAAGCCTGTTCTTGTCATATCCGGATGAACCGCCGTAACATACACCCCGAACTTTCGCCCTTCCGTAAAAATACTTCCGCAGAAGGCGCTGAGAGCAGCCTTTGAAGCTCCGTAAACCGCTCCGTGGGGGCTGTCATGACCGGCGGAATAAGAGGAAACGTTTATTATTTTTCCGCCCCCGTTACGTTTCATTTCTCTTAAAATAACTCCGCAGATTATCATAGGGGCTTCAACATTCACAGCCATAATCTCGTGAATTTTTTCATAGCCCAGTTCCTCATGAGGACCGAACCATCCGACCCCGGCGCAGTTTATCAAAAGCTCTGTTCCCTTGCTTATTTTCTTGATTTCACTTTCGAGGTTTTTGCCGTCTCTCAGGTCAATAACAAGGGGAGAAAAGCTCTCCCCTAAGTCCGTTTCTTCAAAATTTCGTCCTATTCCGTAAACAAGCCACCCCAAATTTAAAAGTCTTTTTGTTATTTCAAGCCCAATCCCCTTGCTTGCTCCGGTAACAATCGCCTTTTTCATAATCAGAATGAATACTTATAGAAGGCAAAGTCATCGTCGTTTACAAGATAGCTCCAAACCATAGTCTTGCCGTCGCTTGTTATATAGGGATCTGACGTTCCCAGTTCTGCGCCGTAAATTCTCTTTGTTCCGCCCTTTAAATCGCCGTTTCCGTCAAGATAACAATAGCTTATGCCGCCGTTGGTCTGCCACATAACCATTATATCACTGTCGGAAATCTCAACAACCTTTACGTTTTCAATCTCGCCGTAATCCGTAATGGCTGTTGTAACGGGGCTTATAACCCCTACCTGAGGCTTTGAAACAGTGCTGACAAAAATTCTTGTGCTGTCGTCCTCTGTGTCCTTGCTCTTTTCGGTTCCTACGGCAATAAACTTATTCTCACCTGCCACAAAGCCCTTAAGCTCCGTCTCGCCCATTTCGGACGCCTTTGTCATAATAGAGTCGCTGTAATATGCCGAAAGTGCGCTTTTTGCAAGACTTGTTATGGCGTGTGTTCCCAGGCTTTCTCCGTCAGTGGGGTCTACCTCAAAAAGGTTTATTCCGTTAGTAAGCTGAAGAGCAAAATAAAATTTTCCGTCATCCAAAGCAGACATATTTCTTAAAGCCGTCTCTCTGCCCTTTGATGTTTTATTAAGGCTTATACCTCCGATATCAGCCTGTGTTTTTAAGGTTGTCTTGTTAAGAACAATGCTTCTGTTGTTCTGATAAAAATTGTTTTCATATTTATATTCCGTAACAACATCGTTAATGAAAATATAACTGTCGTCAACTCTCAGGTCGCAAAGCCCGTCGGCTCCCATAAAGACCTCTTTGGCATAAATCTGACTGCCCCTAAAGCTTACACTGTTTACCTTGTTAAAGCTGTCATTATATTTAACAAGCTTATAAACAGTTGTTGAAGGCGAATAGCTTGGGTTATCATTTCCGAAAAGAAAATAGTGATAAGTTCCGTCAAAAGCATATCCTCCGAACTTTTCGTCCGTAATGTTTATTTTCTTGCTTTCCTGAAGGGTTCCGCCACTTGAAAACATATCGATATAAATATCATCACCTACGTTAATAATGCCGTAGGCTCCTGTTTTTTCAATATAATAGGTAAATGTATGACCGCCGTCCTCATCCGTAACCCCTGTTGTACTCAGTGTCGAATTAACAACAGCCAGTTCAGCCGCCCCGAAGACATTAACGCTTAAAAGCACTGCCATAACAAGGCTTAAAATAATTTTTTTCATCTGCTTATTCCTCCTTATAGTTTTCTTTTTATCTTTCTGTCCTTATTATAACATAATATTCCGTCATTGTCATTAAAAACTTCCTTAATTGTTATGAAAATGCTTGTGCCCTCATTTGGGTGTGGACAAATGGCTCAGATTATGGTATAATATAGCTATGAGAAAAACA
>JAJPZT010000039.1 GCA_021204175.1 Clostridiales bacterium
CTCCGTTCTTGATTTTTTGTAAAAATATAATATGCGCATTGTGTCCACACCTATACACTCATAAGCCCGTCTGTCGCCCTGCGGCAGTCTTAATATTTTTACAATAGCTTTTGCAAAAAGAATAAATAGGACATATATAGCTTTCATTAATCATTTTTTATCACTCCTCAAATATTTTCTGTTTACTATGTTATTCGGTTCTTCGCCTTTGGAAACCTTTTCTATGTTGCTCCAAGCCCTTGCATATCCTCTTTTAAAGCTTGAAGATGTTATCCCCCCAATGTGAGGGCTGAACAAAATTTTGTTTTCTATTTCGGGCTTTTGCGTCAGCAAGATATTGTCCTTTTGAACAGGCTCGCCGGCAACAGTGTCAAGCGCCGCCATAGCTATTTTGCCCCTTTCGATGGCTCTTGCAAGGGCTGCACTGTCCAAAAGCTCACCTCTGGCAGTGTTTACAATATATGAGCCGTTTTGCATTTTATTAAAGAAATCGTCGTTTGCCATATTTTTTGTTTCGGGCGTAACGGGAACGTGAAGGCTTATAATTCCGCATTTCCCCAAAAGCTCGTCTAAGGGAAGATATTCCGTATTATATTTCTTTTCGGTTTCGCTGTCGGCTCTGAAAATATCATAATAATATGTTTTTGCTCCGAAAGCTGTCATAAGAGAAGCCACGCATTTGGCAATATCTCCGAAGCCCACCAAGCCAACGGTAAAATCCGACAGCTCGCTGAGACTGCCTTCCTTCATATAGTTTTCTTTAACTGTTATTTGTCTGCCCTCTCTGACAGCTGTGTCGCAGTTTTTAACATCTCTTAACATTCCCAGCATAAGAAGCACAGCCTGTTCCGCTACAGCGGAAGCGTTTATGCCCTTGCAGTTGCAGACATAAATATTTCTTTCACCGGCAGCCTTTAAGTCAAAAAAGTTGAAGCCCACACCCTCTGAATGTATTAATTTAAGATTTGGCATACTGTTAATGAGTTTTTCCGAAACAGCCGACATAGCGTCCGCAATTATAAAGTCGGCGTCTTTTCCGGCTTTTATTATTTCATCTTCGGGAAGATGTCCGTCTGCTTCGATAATTTCCATATTTTCCGTAAAATTGCTTTTAACGGTGTACCTTTCTACATTTCCTTTTTTGCCTATATGCAAAAGTTTCATAATATGCTTCAGCTCCTTATAAAATATATTGTTTTTATTTCAAGGCCTAAGCCTCGGTTTTTGCTGCATTTTCCATATCAGGTATTAAAAGATTTTTTTACGTCTGAATCTGAGCCTTTGAGTAACCTGTAATTATTTTCGGGGTTAATACATTCGGAATTTAAAAGACCCGCTTCGTCATAATATCTCAGAGTTCTGTAGTTAATTCCGTAAAGCCTTGAAATTTCGCCTATTGTAAATAAATCTTTCATTTAATCACCCCACTTCAAATAAAAAAAGGCATATGTCAAGTAAGCATAGTACCTCTTTGCAGGATATTTACAGCAGTTTTATATATATTTTTGCTTTTCCCAAGCACTCGGGACTATATAAAATATATATTTAAAAACATTTCTTATAAATAAGATATTCTAAAAACAAACAAAAGTCAAGTATAAATTTATACATTCTTTTGGTGGAATCAGGCTGTAAACGTGATAGATTTTGTGATATAATGAAGCCGGAAGAAGACATTTTCGTATAGAAAATAACTAAAACGAAAGCTGACGGACAATCAGGCTTTTATAATTCAGTGATTTGCTATACATTGAGGTTTACTATAACAATAAAGAAAGGAAGTATTACAATGAAAATTGCTGTTTTGGAACCCTTGGGAATACCCTATGAAACCCTTGACGAAAAAGTAAAGAAGGCTGTGGGAAATACGGCGGAGGTTGTCTGCTATAAAGACAGAAAGGAAGACGTGGAAACCCTTATTGAAAGAAGCAGGGACGCCGACATTGTTGTGCTTTCGAACTTCAAATACCCCAAAGTCGTTATGGAAAACTGTCCCAAGCTTAAATATATCTGCGTTGCATTTACAGGCTATGACCACGTAGATATGGAATACTGCCGTGAAAAAGGCATACAGGTATCAAACTGCGCCGGATATTCAACCTCGGCAGTGGCAGACCTTGTTTTCGGCTTTGTTATCGACCTTTACAGAAACATAATTACCTGCAATGATGTTGTAAGAAATGGCGGAACAAAGGACGGTCTTGTAGGTTTTGAACTGGAAGGCAAAAAATTCGGCATAATCGGAGCAGGAGCTATAGGCTTAAGAGTTGCCGGTATTGCTAAGGCTTTCGGCTGCGAGGTTTATGCCTATTCAAAAACAAAGAAAAATATTGAAGGCGTAACCTTTACAGACCTTGATGACCTTATGAGCAGCTGTGACATAATATCCCTTCACGTTCCTCAAAACAAGGAAACAATAGGCATGATTAACGCCGAAAAAATTGCCCTTATGAAGAAGGACGCTGTATTTATAAACACTGCAAGAGGTCCTATTGTGGACAGCAAGGCTTTGGCTGAGGCTCTTAACGAAGGCAGAATAGCAGGGGCTGCTGTCGATGTTTTTGAAACAGAACCGCCTGTCGACCCAAACCACCCCTTGCTTACAGCCAAAAACTGCATAGCCACACCTCACGTTGCTTTTGCCTCCGTTCAGGCTATGTATAAAAGGGCGGATATAGTCTGTGAAAACTTAAGGGCATACCTTAAGGGCGCACCTGTTAATTTAGTATAAGAATTTTCTGTTAAGCCAACGGCAGGCAAAAAGAAACAGCAGTGAAGCTTACCGCTTGAAAGAAAACAAAAATGACAGCCTGCATTAATGCTTGCGAAATTGTGCCGGAGTGCAGCCCATAACGGATTTGAACTTTGATATAAAGTTGCTTGTTTGGTTAAATCCGCAGTGTCCGGCTATTTCCGATACGGATAAATCGCCTGAAAGCATTTCAACGCTTTTGCGTATTCTGTATTCTGTCAAAAATCGGTGGGGCGTTGTCTGCAAATGCTCACGAAAAATACGGCAGCACTCGCCGACGCTGATGTTAGCCGCGTCCGCAATATCGGCTAAAGATATATCTTCCGAAAAATGCTCATAAATGAATGAAAGCATTAACTGAAGTCTTTCTCTGCGAACCAAGTCGGCGGAAAAAGTGCTTTTGCTCTTATCTGACAGTTCGGGCAGCAATGCGCACCACAATTCGGTTATTTTTGTTGATATGAGGTATTCATTTTGAGTATTTGAGCGGCTGTCCCACAGAGAATTGATTTCATACAAAATATCCAAAGCCTGTTTGTGTGATTTTGTTTCGGAACGAAGTATTGTAACCGGCAGACATTTTCCGCTGACATAGGGCAGAACATACTCCTTTTCCATACGGCTTCCCGGGAAAAATGACAGCAGCTTATAAGGAAAATTCAAACTGGTATATTCGCCTTTCTTTGAAAGGTTTGTCACGGTATGAATTATTCCGCTGTTAATAAATGCCGCATCGCCTTCATTCAGATAATATTGACGGGCATCTGCCTGAAGTGTTAAAGAGCCATGAAGGGCAAGGGTAAACTGAAGCTCATCGTGCCAGTGAAAATCTCGGAGACTGCGTCCGAAGGGGAAAATTCCTTTTTCGCTGACACGATAAATTTCAACGGGAAAAAGAGCGTCCTTATAGCTGTTGATTTCATGATAATTTTTATTTTCCACAGTCTCACCTCGTTTTGTTAAGATTTTGATATTTTATGATAAGCCTATTGTAGCATAAGAGCAATAAAAAAGCTATAATATCGTCAAAGGTTATGCGCATTTTTTGCTAACGCAAAAAATACTTATGACCAACTCAAAACTTTTGCCTTTGGCAAAAGTAGGCTAAAGCCTACCCGATTTCTTTCGGGTTTCAGACGTTTATCAACGCCCCAATCAGTAGGGGCTTATAAACCCCTACTGATTGGAAAGCAAGTACCCACCGCCTAAGAGGCGGGGGACTTCCTTTGTTGGTTAAATAAATATCAAAGGAATGATTATATGGAACAGGATTTTGACAGAACACCGATTTCAAAACTGGTTTTTAAGCTGGGAATACCGGCTATGCTTGCACAGTTTTTCAATATTTTATACAGTATTGCAGACAGGGCGTTTGTGGGGAAGATTACCCACGACGGAGAAACTGCTCTTGCGGCTATAGGCATTTGCGCCCCTGTATTGACGGCAATAACCGCTTTTTCTTCCCTTGTGGGTATAGGCGGTGCTTCCGTTATGAGTATTTCCGTTGGGAAAAAGGACTTAAGAAGTGCCGGAATTGCCGTAAATAATGCCTTCATACTTTTGTTTTGCATTTCTGTAATTATTACAATGCTTTCGCTGATTTTTACAAAACCTCTGCTTTATGCCTTAGGCTGCAGTGACACAATGTATCCTTATGCAAGGGTTTATTTCAGGATTTATGTTACGGGAACTGCTGCTGCGCTTTGCGGAACGGGAATGAACCAGTTTATTCTTGCGTTTGGAAACGCAAAAAGGGGTATGGTGGCGGTTATGCTGGGAGCAGTCGTCAATATAATTTTAGACCCTATTTTTATTTATGGTTTTAATATGGGGATTAAAGGGGCAGCTGCCGCTACTGTAATTGCCCAGTTTTGCGTGCTGGTTTATGTTCTTTTATTTTTGCTTTCGGACAAGGCTCTTTTTAAGCTTAAGCTATCACCGCTTGACCGCCGTATTGTGAAACGCATTTTGAAAATCGGAAGCCTTCCCTTTTTCATTATGCTTTTTGATAATTTGCTTGTTATATCACTTAATTTTATGCTGCGGAAATACGGCGGAAATGCTTTGGGAGACAGATATATTTCATGCGCAGCTGTTGTTCAAAGCTTTATGGTGCTGGTATTTTATCCGGCACAGGGTATAACAACAGGCTGCGGAACGTTATACAGCTATCATTACGGAGCGGGGAATTATGATAAGGTCACACAAATTTTCAAATATGTTTTTATTCTTTGCGCCGCATATATGCTTCTTCTCTGTGCTGCGGCTCAGCTTATGCCCGAAGCCTTTGCCGGAATTTTCATAAAGGACGGAGACGCCTTGGTTTTGTCGGCTGCCTGCATACAAAAATATACTTTGGGGCTGTTGGGGGTCGCAGTACAATATGCAGTTGTAGACGGACTGACCGCTATGGGGCAAATCCGCTTTGCCCTGCCCATATCGTTTTTCAGAAAAATTCTGTATATTTTATGTGTGTTTATTATTCCGATGATTTGCCCTTTGGAAAATATTTTTTACGCCGAAACGGTGTCGGATATAGCAGGGGCAATTGTTACCGTTACGGTATTTTTAATAATTATTGTTCCGAAGCTGCGGCTTAAAATGAACTTCAAAGCTGCTTAAGCAAAAAGACTATGCCCTGTCTGAGCATAGCCTTTTTTGATAGTATGAGTTTTTAATCTGCGTTTATTACGGCTTTTCTTACGGGAAGAACGAATGAGGGCGAAACGGAAAGTTCGTCTATGCCGTAGTCTAAAAATGTTTGAGTAAGGGTTGTGTCTGCGCCCAGCTCGCCGCAGATACCTGCCCAAATTCCTGCCTTGTGGGCGTTTTCTATAACCTTTTTGATAGAACGGAGAACAGCAGGGTGGTGGGAATCGTTTATGCCGTCAAGCTTTGAGTTCTGTCTGTCGATAGCCAGTGTATACTGTGTTAAGTCGTTTGTGCCGATACTGAAGAAGTCAACATTTTCGGCTAACTCGTCGCTCATAATGACTGAAGCCGGAGTTTCAATCATAATGCCCTGTTCTATATCTTCGTTGAATTTAACGTTTTCGGCTCTGAGCTCCGCCTTTACGCCTTCAACTATTTCCTTGATTTTTTTGACCTCGTCAACGGAAATAATCATAGGATACATAATTGAAATGTTTCCGAAAGCGCTTGCTCTCAATATGGCTCTGAGCTGTGTTTTGAAAATGTCCGTTCTGTCGAGACAAATTCTGATTGCCCTGTAGCCCATAGCCGGGTTGTCCTCGTGACCTAAATTGAAATAGTCGACCTGTTTGTCAGCCCCTAAGTCAAGGGTTCTTATAATAACTCTTCTTCTGCCCATTATTTCAGCTACTTTTTTATATGCCGCAAACTGCTCCTCTTCTGTGGGGAAGTCGCTTGAGCCTAAATAGAGAAATTCGCTTCTGAAAAGACCAATTCCCTCTGCGTCGTTTTCAATAACGGAAGCCAAATCCGCAGGCTTGCCTATATTGGCATAGAGGTTTATTTTTTTGCCGCTTTTCGAAACAGTTTCCTTTCCTCTGAGAGTTTTAAGAAGCTCCTTCTTTTCAGCGTCGCTTTTTTGAATAGCCCTGTATTCTTCAAGGGTTTCTTCATCGGGGTCGATTATAACAAGCCCCTTATAGCCGTCTACAATGCCTGTTTTGTCGTTCCACTCCCTGTCGATTTTTACGCCTATGAGGGCAGGAAGGTTCATTGTTCTGGCAAGAATGGCTGTGTGTGAATTTGACGAGCCTAACTCCGTTACAAAGGCTAAAAGCTTGCTTTTGTCAAGCTGAATTGTTTCGCTGGGGGCTAAGTCCTCAGCCACTATAATCGAAGGCTCGCTTAAGCTGTCAAGACCGCCGTTTCCCGTCAGAACATTTATAAGCCTTTCCGAAATGTCTTTAATGTCGGCGGCTCTTGCCTTAAAATATTCGTCCTCCATATTTTCAAACATTTCAGCCATAGTGTCGCCTGTTAAAGCAACAGCATATTCCGAATTAACCTGCTGAGTTTCGATTTTGCTTTTAATTCCGTCATTAAAATCGTCGTCCTCAAGCATCATCTGATGAACCTCGAAAATCGCCGCATTATCCTCGCCCACCTCTTTTAAGGCTTTTTCATAAAGTGCGCCTAACTGGCTTAAGGCTTCGGCTTTGGCGTTTTCAAATCTTTCGATTTCAGCCGCTGTGTCTTCCACCTTTGTTCTTCTGACCTGCTGCTTTTCCTTTGAGCTGAAAGCAATTTTGCCTATGGCAACAGCCTGATATATGGATTTCCCAAAAAATTTCTCCATAAAATCCCTTCTTTCTCTGAAGCCCGTCGATTATAAGTTTTCCTTAAAGAATGTTTCGATAACCGCTGCGTCGGCAGCTTCGTTTTCGCCTGTTATTTCAACAGTAACCTCTGTGCCTTTCTTTACGCCTAAGCCCATAATAGCCATAAGCTTTGTTGCGTCGGCGGATCTTGCCCCTGACTTTACAACTACCTTTGAAGAAACAGCCTTTGCCGCCTTTACAAGCAAGCCTGCGGGTCTTGCATGGATACCTACTTCGTCTGTGATTACATAATTAAAGCTTGTCATTGTATTTGCCTCCTGTAAAAATATATATTTGTTAAAATAGTTTTTTGAGCGAACATCCGGGTTTCCTGCGAAAATCCGAGAAAACCCGGAGCATATATTAAGAAACGATATGTAAGTTGATTTTTTTGTTATTTATTTAAGACAGCTGACTTAATACCCAGTCAATGTCGCCTGTTGTTTTGAATTTTTCCAAAACGTCCTCGTCCTCAAGTATTGTGCATATTTTGGATAAGAGATCCATATGTTCTGTTCCTATGCCGGCTATGCCGAATACAAGCTGAGCCTTTTCGTCGCCGAAGTCAACGCCTTCGGGGTACTGCAAAAATACTATGCCTGTTTTCTTTACGCCGTGCTTTGCTTCGGCTGTGCCGTGGGGAATAGCTACACCCATACCCATATATGTACTTACAAGCTTTTCTCTTTCCTGCATTGAGTCAACATATTCCTGATCTACATAGCCTAACTTTTTAAGAAGGTCTCCGGCTGCTCTTATAGCCTCTTCCTTTGTGACGGGCTTCTGACCTAACTTAATGCCGTCTTTTATGATAACCTCCTGTTTAACAGCTTCTTCCTGCGGAGCTGTTTCCTCCGCCGAAGCTGCTTCAATAATTTCAGGCGTGTCGCCTGTTGTAAGCTGAAGATAGAGAGAGTCAAGAGCCGGATCTGCAAGGAAGTTGCCTATTGTTATAAGCTGAGCCTGAGGAGCTGACTTTGCGGCTCTTTCGGCAAGAGTTGTCTGAACAATGGCTATGTCGCAGTCTGAGGGAATGTTGTCTACAGATGTGTTTGAAACATAAATGTCGGGACGGCTTGCCTTAATTCTGTTTCTGAATTTTGTTGCACCCATTGCAGATGAGCCCATACCGGCGTCACAGGCAAATATAATCTTTTTGACCTGACCGGGGATTTTAACTGTTTCAACAGGAGCTGCAAGCCCCTTAGACTGGGCTTTCATAGAAGCCATTTCGCTTTGAGCCTCTTCAAGGCTCTTGCTGCCTGCCATTTTAACTATGGGCGAAGCCACCAGGAATGATACCGCTGCCGCAATAATTACGCCTATAATAATCTTAATCATATCTGCACCGGGGCTCATTATTAAGAAGGCTATAATAGAGCCGGGTGAAGCAGGGCCTACAAGACCGCAGCCTGTAAGATTAAACCAGAAAATTGCACACATATTGCCTAAAATGGGAGCAATTATAATTATGGGGTTCATAAGAACATAAGGGAAGTAAATTTCGTGAATACCTCCGAAAAGATGAATAATTACTGCACCGGGAGCTGAATCCTTTGTTGTTTTGTCCTTACAGAAGAACATATAAGCAAGAAGTACGCCTAAGCCGGGACCCGGGTTTGTTTCAAGCATATACATAATTGACTTGCCAAGCTCCGCTGCCTGTTCCGTTGCTATGGGGGTAAAAATACCGTGGTTGATTGCGTTATTCAGGAAGAGAACCTTTGCGGGTTCAATGAATATTGCAATAAGTGGAAGAAGACCGTGCTGAACGAGAATATTTACTCCGGCTGTCAAAACCGCAAGAATTATACTCATTACAGGGCCTATAATAACATAGCCCACCATTGCAAGAACCATACCTATTATGCCCACTGAAAAATTGTTTATGAGCATTTCGAAGCCTGCGGGCATATGACCTTCCATAGCTTCATCGAATTTCTTAATACACCAGCCGCCTAAGGGGCCTATAATCATAGCCGCCATAAGCATTGTTATTTCGGTGTTGCTCATTATAGGGCCTATAATTGCTATTGCGCCTACTACACGTCCTCTGTCGCCGCCTATAAGCTTGCCGCCTGTTGAAGCAATCAAAATAGGGATTAAGTATGAAAGCATAGGGCTTACCATACTGTTAAAGCCTTCATTGGGTATCCAGCCTGTGTCTATAAAGAGAGCCGCCAAAAAACCGAAGGCTATTAAAGCCCCGATATTCGGCATAACCATTGATGATAAAAACTTGCCGAAGCGCTGAACGCCGTTTTTCATATAAAAATACCTCCTTGGAAATAGCCCAAAACTTGGGCTGACAATTACTCTAAAGAACCGTCACATTATTCCTCAGGCATTCATCTGTAAAATCCCGAGGAAGCTTTCCGTCGGAAACTATAATGTCAATATCAGAAAGGGAGCAAATTCCGAAGCTGAATTTTTTGTCGGGCTTTGAACTGTCCATAAGTATTATAACCTGTTCAGACCTCTGTATAACAGCCTGTTTTAAAAGTGCCTCGTCATTTATGCCGCAGGTAAAGCCTGCCGATGAGCAATAGCCCGTTACGCCTAAAAACGCCATATCAAAATTCATTCTTTCGATTTCTCTTACGGCGGTAATTCCGCAGATGCTTTGACTGTAGCGGTTAAGCCTTCCGCCGGGCATCATTATTTCGGGCTTGTCAAGGTTAGACAGCTCCTCAGCACAGCTTAGAGAAGAGGTAAAAATCAAATTGTTCTGGTCGGGCATATATTTAGCAAGCATTGTTGTTGTGCTGCCTGAGTCCAAAAACAGAGACTTTCCCGTTCTTATAAGCTTAAGAGCCTTTTCGGCGATTATCTTTTTTTCGGCTACGTTTCTGAAGGACTTTCTCGAAAGAAAATCATCTGCCCCCACAAGAAACTGAACGGATTTTGCTCCGCCGTGAACCCTTAAAATTCTTTTTTCCTCATCAAGGCTTTTAAGGTCGGTTCTTAAGGTCATTTCGGAAACGTTGGGAAATTCCTCCTTAAGCTTCGAAAAGCTGACAGAGCCCTTTTCGTCTACCAAATTAGCTATTGCGTTTCTTCTTGCTTCCATTGAATCAATCATAGTTTCCTCCTGTCTGCACTGTGACGGCACAGACAGGCGCATCACAGCTTGTTAATCTTCTATAAAATTAGCCAGCAGATATTCCTCAGCTTCGGGACACCAAAGCCCCTTGTTTGCGTCTACTATATCTGCAAGGGCAATAAATCTTTCGTCATTGTCTGCTTCACCCTTTGCTCTTAAGTCTGTAAGAGCTGTCAGGGGCATTGTGAGATGAGTATAAATAAGCTTCTTTCCGCCGGGGATCTTGGGCAGATTTAAGGTTGTTTCGGCTGCTGCGTCAAGACCGCCTATGTGTGTAACCATAACAGCCGGGTTAATTCTTCCGCTGGCGGTAAGCTCCAAAGACTCTATCATATCGTCTGTGTTGCCGCCGGTTGTTCCCATAACGTGGGTAGAATTATAGTGTACGTCATAGAAATTCATAGGCGCACTGAACTTGTTGTCAGTAGGACCTGCAAAGAAATTGAGACAGCCGTCTCTGCCTAAAATGTCGCTTGAAAGCATAACAACAGAGGCTACGGGAGCATAGCACAGAACATCGTCAAAGCCTGTTCCGCCGGAAATTTTAATAAGCACCTCTGCTGCGTTTTCAAATTCGCCTGTGTTTACAAAGAGAAGGTCAATTCCTTCCTGTTCCTTAATTTCTGCCGGAGGGAAGAGATGAGCCGCTCTGTCAAGTCTTTCCTGATTAATATCCGTAACAACTACCATTGAGGGGCGAACGTTTCTGTGAAGGGCATATGTAAGTGCGCCTAAGCCCATAGGACCTGCACCGGCTAAAATCGCAAGCTTTCCGCCCTCTTTAATACCCATATAGTGTTCATAAACACCCATTTTTGTGTGATAAGCCGCATTAAAAGCGCCTATACTGCATGACATAGGCTCTGCAAGAGAAGCCTCATAATAAGCCTTTCCTTCATATTTAAGCAGACAGCCCAGTTCCATAACCTCTGAGGGAATTATGCAGTATGTGGCGTCGCCGCCGAAAAATTCATAAGAATAGCCGGGACTCCACATTGTTCCCTTATAGTTTAAAGCGGGCTGAAGGGTGAATTTCATTCCGGGCTTAAACTTATCCTGATGGTTCTTGCCTACCTTAACAATGTCTCCGGCAAATTCGTGACCCATAATAGCCGGGTGTTCCGCTACGTCCTCGTGAACACGCTTGTGGGCTGTTCCTAAAATCGCACACTTATAGGTTGACATACAAATGCTGTCTGAAACAACCTTCACCAAAATTTCATCGTCCGTAATTTCGGGAAGTTCAAATTCTTCAAGCCTTAAATCGTTTGCCGCATGAAGTCTTACTCCTTTTGCTTTCATTAATCATACCTCATTTCTTAATTATATATATTTTTTGTTGTCTCTGCAACAATAATTTTCATTTCAAAAGCCTAAAAGACTATATTTCTTTGTAAACAACTTTTGAAATTAAACCTTCGATTACGTCATACTCCGCTGCCTGTGTTCCGCTGCACATTACATTGGCTGCTCCTGTGGCTGTTGAAAAGGCTGCTGTTTCTTCAAGGCTTAAGCCTCTTTCTTCGGAAACTGCCAAAGCCGCCACAACGCTGTCTCCTGCTCCAACCGTACTGCCGACGGGGACTTTAAGCCCTTCGGCGTAAATTGTTTTGCCTTCAGTTACATAAAGTGCGCCGCTTCCGCCCATTGAAACAACAACGGTTGAAATTTGATATTTCTTCATAAGCTCCAAAGCCGCCGCCTTAAGCTCTTCAGGCGTTTCTAACTTTTGTTTCAAAAGTGCCGAAAGCTCGTGGTTATTGGGCTTAATAAGATATGGCGAAGCCTTAAGCCCCAGCTCGAACTGTTCGCCGTCGGCGTCTAAAAACACCTTTGTGCCCTTATCCTTGCAGACCTTAATCCACTCCGCATAAATGTTTTTGGGTGCACCTTTGGGGATGCTTCCCGAAAGAACAACTATGTCGCCTTTTTTGACCTTTGAGGAAACTCTGTTAAGAAGCCCGTCTAAAACCTCTTTTGAAACCTCTGTTCCCGGTTCGTTAATGTCTGTGTTTGTGTGAAGCACCGGGTCAACAATCTTTAAATTCGTTCTCGTCTCACCTTCAACGAATAAAAAGTCTGTTTCGATACCCATTTTTTCCACGGCTTCAAGAATTGACCTTCCCGTATTGCCGCCTAAGATCCCTGCGGCAATGCTCTTGCTGCCTAACTTGTCAATAACCTTTGACACGTTTATGCCCTTTCCGCCGGGGTCGGTTCTCATAACCGCAATTCGGTTCATAACATCAAGGGTCATTGAAGGAATTTCAACGGTTTTGTCAAGAGCCGGATTTAATGTTACGGTAAAAATCATAAAACATACCCTCCTTTACATCTCTTTGTTTTTGTTGGAATAACAATCTCGAATTGTTGTTTCAACAACTTCTGAAATTATAGTACCACCTTTTATTTCAAAAGTCAACTGTCATTTTAGCTGAATAATCAATTATTTTTTATACACTTTGCACAAATTTGTTTTGAATTAATTGTTGTAAAGAAAATATACCACTTTTGTTTTAATAATTAGATTCTTCAAAAAGCTTCTTTATTGTCAAGTCCAAATACAGAGCCGCATATAAAAAAGCTCTGCTGATTTATAATTTCATATAAATCAGCAGAGCCCGCTGCAGTTTTCAAATATTAAGGTTTTACAGCATTTTTAAAAAGAGCATAAAATTTTCTGTAGTTGTAATCTTTATCCGGGCGGCACAAAACGGCAAATTCGATAGAATCGAATAAGCAGTCGGCAGTTTTTCCGCAATAGGTGAAGTTTAGAATTGTGCGGTAAAACAGGTCGGAAACAAGGGCGGCGTCATTTCCGTAAACGCCGCAGCCGAAAGCCCCCAAAATCAGATAGCGGCAGTTTTGTGAAGCCGCTGTTAAAAGAATGCCTTCTATTCGCCTGCTTAACATTGCTGCATATTCAGTCTGCGACATTCCCTCAAGACCGAGACGCACCATAGGCGCAGCGCAGCTTATAACAGAAACAGTGAAAGGCTCAGCGAGGGTTTCGGAAGAGGAAGCTTTGATTACTTCAACATAAGGGGTAAACATAACTCCGTCAGACCCCATTCGTGTCTTTCTTGCGTTGTTATAATCGTAGTATTTCTTAGCTTTTTCACTTTCTAAAGACAGCAGAAGAGAGGTTCTGCGGCAGAGATCTTCTTCCTGTGCAGAGGCTCCCTTTCGGGTATGACCGCCGGGCGTAGAAGCACTTGCCAAATTTAAGACAAGAATTTTCGGGTCGGTTTCTCCCTTATTTTTTAAATCCTCATATTTTTTCTGAGCAAGCACAAGAGCGTCTGTGTTTTCACAGCTGAAAAGGCGGCGGATGTTCTGTGCCTGCTTTTTGCTGTTTTCTGCGGAATTACCTGTTTTGTCTGAATTAAAACGAAGCTTTTCAATATCCTCCGGCAGAAAAACCCTTGTTTTCATCATCTGTTCGGCAGAAAATTTAAGCTTAATTTCTTTGCCGTCTTTTATATAATTGCCTTTTTCAAGTATATTAAGTGTGTCATTTAAAATGCGGATATTGTTGTTTCTCTTTTCTTCCTTCTGCCGCTCTTTTTCTTTAATTTCTTCCTCTGAAAGCCCTTTATACTCCGCTTCTCTCATTTTTTCGGCAAGCTGTTTCAGCTTTTCTTCCTCAGGCAGTTCCGGTTGGGATTTTAATTCAGCCATTCTTTTCACGCCTTTCTTTAAGCTTTTTAAACACATCGTCGCAGTTTTCACGAATATTCAAATCTGCCACTCGGTCAAAGCCTGTGCGTCCGGGGTTTATTTGAACTATAGCGGCGTCTTTTCTCCGATAATCCCAATAAACACCTCCGTAATATCCGTGTGTTCCTATAACGAGAATTAAGTCGGCTTCGGAAATCCATTTTTGAGCTTTTCGAACATCATCATCCCAAAGACCGACGTGGCTGTAAATCGGCCAAGGCAAAATTGATTTTCCGCAGACTTTACAAGTTGGCAGTTCTTCCTGATTCCAAATTTCATAGCCTTCATAAAAGCGTCCGCAGCCCGAACAGCAATTAACCTGAAGGCTGCCTTGAATTTCGGCGACATTTTTTGACCCGGCAATTGTGTGCATACAATCAACGTTTGTTGTAATAATTCCGAGAAGTTTCCCTTCTTCTTCCAAGTCACGCAGAGCATAATGGCTGTAGCTGGGGTGATAATGAAACATAGAATCCACCCAGGAATATAAAAATGAATTGTCATCCGAACCTCCCGAGCCACGTCGGGAAATACGAAGCTGTCCGTATGTTTTGCCGCCGCCGGCAACGGAAATACCTGCGCCGGTTGTGGCAACAATGGAGCTGCTGCTGTCAATATAATCGGATAACTGCTGTATTTGGTCAGCATTTTGATTGCCTTTAAAAAAGTTCATACCCATACCCCCTTTATCCCTGTAAAACTGCTTCTAAAACTTCGGCGGCATCTGCCCGAATATTTAAATCGGCTATGCTGTCAAACCGGGTAGGAGAGGGGTTGATTTGAACAAGCTTTGTTTCGGGCTGCAAGCGGCTTAAATATTCCTCGCTGCGAAAACCTGTTGTGCCTATGACGATTACCAAATCGGCTTTGGAAATCATATTTATTGCCTTGTTCATATTTTCCCTTGAAACAACACTGCTTAAGGGTGCTTCTCTGCAAAATCCCGTAGGCATTAAATATCCTCCGCATTTTTCGCATTTCGGCATTTGTCCCTGACCCCAAACCCTGTAGTCATAATAGCAGCTTCCGCAGTCGATGCAGATGTTATCCCTAAAGCTGCCCTGAAATTCAACAACGTTTACCGAACCGGCTATTGTGTGAAGGCAGTCTAAATTTTGAGTGAGAATGCCCTTGATTTTTCCCTGTTTTTCCAGTTCTGCAAGTTGCTTATGTACTTTGCTCGGTCCTTTTTCGAAGGTGGCATCGAGAAAGGCATTTTTGATTATTTTGTAAAATTTTTCGGGATTTTTGCGGACGTATGAAGCCGAAAAGACCTTTCCGTAATTCATTAACCCCACACTCTGTTTAAGTCTCCTAACTCCGTACAGATAGGAAATCCCGGCACCTGTAACAGCCACCGCTCTGCTGCTTTCATTCATATATTCTATTAGTTTCATATAGTCCTTTTTCAAGCTTAATCCCTCCTTTTTTTCCACAGCCTAAAGGTCTTTCCGTAGGCACAGGTTCTCGGCAGCGACGGGTCAAACAAGGCTGTGAATAAATCCACTTTTTTACAGTGGCTGCATTTTACAAGACGTTCTTCATAAATCTTACACACTCTCTTTTTAGTGTCTAAATTTTCACAGGGATCTTTATAATGGATGATTACCCTTCCGTCAGGTCTTACAGTACGCATATAACAGCATCTTCCGCAGCGGTAACACAGCGAATCCCAGTTTTTCCGCCATTTGAGCCAAGCCGCAAAAATACGGAACAGCATTTTTAATCATCTCCGAGCCTTCACAAAATTACCTTTATACAATCTTGATATAATCTGCTTTACGGGGCTTAGCTTCCGGAGCTTCTCCGGCTCTGTAGCCTAAAATGCAGTTTGCAACTCCCACGTAGTTTTCGTTAAGTCCCCATTCCTTCAAAAGATTAAGTCCTTCAGGCGATGAGAAAACCTCTTTAGCTCTGTAAATATAGCAGGAGTCAACTCCCACAGCGTGAGCCGCATTGAGAAGATTTCCCGCAACAAGGCAGGCATCCTCAAACCAGGTAGGTGCAGAGGCTTTGTTTCCGAAAACGATTGCAACAGCAGGCGCACCGTAGAAGGGGTCAAGGTCTCTGCCCATAACAGCCGCATTCATTTTGCTTATTTTTTTGACTGTTTCAGGCGTTTTTACAAGAACGATAACAGGCGACTGCATTCCCATTCCCGTAGGAGCATAGGTTGCCGCTTCAAGAATAGCGTCAAGCTTTTCCTGTTCAATTGGCTTGCTGCTGAAGCTTCTGACGCTTCTTCGTGTTTTTAAGCTTTCAAGTACTTTATTTTCCATTTTTTAAATCCTCCTTAAAAATAATTTGTTTGTTTGCAACAGGTGTTGTATAATTTAATTATACTGTATTTTACGAAATTCATCAAGCAACAATACGAAACATCTGTCGCATTATCTGATTAACAAGGAGAAATCTTATGAAAAAACAGCCCGAAGTCACAGACACCACAAGAGAAGCCTTTATAGAAGCTTTTTTCAAGCTTGCGGAAATAAAAAACATACACAAAATTACAATCAGGAAAATTACAAACCTTGCCGGATACAACCGCACAACCTTTTACCGCTATTTTAAAGATGTATTTTCACTTATGGAATATGCAGAAGACGAGTTTTTTCAATACACTCGAAAAACTCTGACTGAACAGCGCAAAGAAACGGACGCATATGACAGACAGATTTTTGAAACATTTATAAACTGTTTTCGGGATAATATTGACCGCATTTCAATTTTGATGTCGGAACAGAACCGTTCCCATTTTATAAGAAGAATGAGGGAAAACGTAACTGATAATTTAGGCTCCCAAATTGCCGATACTCCCAAAAAGAAGGTTGTAACAAATATGTTCTTTTTCGGGGTGTTTTCCGCCATAGCAATCAATCTGCAAAATACCGAGACACTTTCAAACGAAGATTTGCTTGATATTATTCAAAAGCTTTTTAATGACTGGTATTGGCCTCAAGTGACAGAAGAAGCATAAATATGTCTTCCGCCGATCTTTTTGCGCCTGCTCTCCGTCACGGTATGGCAGGAGCTGCGGCTGAACAATAATAGGTCAGGTTTCAAGCTTTTTCACGTTTGTCGGAAAGCCTAAAAAGGGTATGTTTGTGTCCCTGACAGGACAGTTTATCTTTTTCCTGTCTCTCCTGTTGATCCTTTCCCTGTTTATGGGAATAGAAGGATAATGTATGTCGGTCCAATTGCCGACCTGCCTGCTGTTGCTGTGTCTTTTGTTATGGCAATACCTGAATTTCGTAATGAAAGATACAGAACAGTTTAAGGAATTGAAATTATTGCAGGAGACAAGAAAAAAGAAATTGCTGACACCATAATATGAAGAATTTCACATTTCTTAATGACGAGGAAGAAAAAAATTCAGAAAATGCGGCGGAATAAATACGGATTGAAATGGCTTGTTTAACCCTAATATTTTAAAGTAAATTAATTAAACAAAAAATATGTTTGACAGTTCGAACATAAAAAGAAAGCCCGAGCCGAAAGGCAGGGACTTCCTCAAAATAATCAGTTATTAAAGCTTAAAATTAAAACTCAATGTCAAGCTCTTCTGCAAGATCAGCAAGGCTGTTGTTGATGTCGTTAAGAGTATCGAGAGCGTCGCCCATTTCGTCCTGAGTTTCCAAAGAATCCATAGAGTCTTTAATTTCTTCAAGAGAAGCAGAGAGTTCGTCATAAACCTCCTGCTGAGTATCTGACATATCTACAGCTGCAAGAAGAGAGGAATGTTCAGCTACTAAATCGTAAACGGCTTCAACTTCTTCTACTGTAAACTCTACATCTTCAGTGTCTAAGTCTTCGTCATCTTCTGCTGTCACGTCATCATCTTCAACCTCAATATCAAGTGAGATAGCTTCGATATCAACTGCAGCTGCCAAATCATCATAAACGCCGAGTTCTATAGCAAGATCTGTGTAGTCAAGAATAGCTGCTGTAGCAACTAAGATAACGTCCTGAACGTCCTCGTTTGTATATTCGCCTTCAAGAACCTCAGCCATTGTCTTTAAAGAATCGTTGTAGTCGTCATAGTCAGCTTCCTGATCCTCTGTCATTTCTGTAATATAGTCATAAAGAAAGTCCTGACAAGCTTCAGCCTTATCCATAAGGTCTTTAGCTTCTGCAAGAGCGTCAGCATCGATCTCTTCAGCTTCTTCTACAACCTCTTCCTCAACAGCTTCTTCTTCGGCTGCGGGAGTGATTGTAACTGTCTTTGTGTCAGAATCCCAGTCAACCTCTGCGCCAAAGTTTTCCGAAATAAATCTAACGGGAACAAGAGTTCTTTCGTTTACGATAACAGCGGGAGAGTCAAGTTCAACTTCTGCTGAAACGCCTGCAGCGGTTACTGTAAGAGTAGTCTCGCCGATTACGAGAGCTGCTGATACACTGCCCTGTGAGAAAGTAACTGTTTTTGTTTCGCCGTCCCATTCAAAATCAACGCCGAGAGCCTCGCCGATTGCTCTGATGGGAACCATTGTTCTGTCGTTGATGATAACAGCAGGCTGGTCTGACTCAAGAGCGGAACCGCTGATAACAACGTTAACCTCGGGATATGATTCTGTTGCCTCTGAAGCAGCTTCTTCAGCAGCTGCGTTAACGCTCATAGCTGTCATAGCCATAGCAGCGGCAAGAATAAGTGCAAGTTTCTTTTTCATTCTTTTTTACCTCCGTAAATTTTATTAAGGAATCGCTGATTAATTAGTCTCTCGCATCTTTACCTCCGATTTTTCCGATTGTTTTGTCAGGCATTTTCGACATAGGCTCCGAAGGTGTGGACACAATGCGCATATTATATTTTTACAAAAAATCAAGAACGGAGAA
>JAJPZT010000034.1 GCA_021204175.1 Clostridiales bacterium
TAGTATAATATTCGTTGGTTATTTCGGCGGTTGTTGCCGATATGAACAAATTTTTATGAAAAACCGCAGAAAATTTCTACAGCGGTTACATTATATTTTACTAAGGAGGAAAAAAGTAAAATGTCTACAGTTGCTTTATTGGTAATTTTGGATCTTGTAGTTATTGCACTTTTAAACGTGGCTTTTAACTACGCTAAAATCAAGGCTCAAGAAGAAGGCACAGCCGAAATGGCTGAAATGGCGGGTATCATCCGCAGCGGTGCCTCAACATTTTTAAAAACAGAGTACAGAACCATTGGTATTGTGGTTATTGTTCTCGCAATTATCCTTGCCCTGTTTATTGAAGTAACAAGCGGCATAACATTTATTTTAGGCGCACTTATGAGCAGTATCGTATGCGTTTTGGGTATGAGAAGCGCTACATATGCAAACGTGCGTACAGCCAACAAGGCAAGAAGCACTCTCTCCATAGGCGAAACCGTAAAGGTTGCTCTTTGCGGCGGAAGCATCAGCGGCTTAAGCGTTCAGGCTTGCGGTATGCTGGGTCTTGTGGCAGTTCTTCTTATCTGGGGTGTTGACCACAGTGCAGAGGGTCAGGGTCTCATCGGCGGACTTCACTGCAACCCCTCAATTATGAGAATTTCAACTTATTCCTTGGGCTGCTCAATCGTTGCTATGTTCAACAGAGTAGCAGGCGGAAACTACACAAAGGCAGCGGATATTTCTTCCGACATTCTTGCTAAGCTCCGTCACGATATGCCTGAGGACGACAGCCGTGTTCCCAACGTAATCGCCGACTTCATAGGCGACAATGTAAACGATATTGCCGGCAACTGTTCAGACCTTCTTGAAAGCTTTGTTGCTACAATGTCAGCTTCAATTATGATTGCCGTTACTATTTACATCGGCAGCACAGGCATAAGCGAAGCTACCTTCAATGCAACAATTATATTCCCCATAGTTTTGGCTGCCTGCGGTCTTTTAAGCTGTATCATAGGCTTAGGCTACGGCTCACTTCACAAAATGGGCTCCAACCCCTCAAAAGAGCTTAATATGGCAACATATATTTCTTCAGGTCTTACCGTTATTTTAGGTCTTGTTGCCTGCTATGTTATTTTCGGCAAGGTTGACCTTTATGACGATTTCGCAATCGGCTGGATTTCACCCTGGGTTTCCGCTGTTTTGGGTATCGTAAGCGGTGTTGCTATCGGTATGATTACAGAATATTACACAAGTACAGACTTTTCACCTACAAAGAAGCTTGCAGAGCTTGCTACAGAGGGTGAAGCCTTCGTTATTACAAAGGGCGACGCTATCGGCTCACGTTCCTGTTTGTTCCCTATTCTTTTCATAGGTGTATCACTTTTCATTTCAGGTAAAATCTGCGGTTCTTACGGTATCGCTATCTCAGCCTTGGGTATGCTTTCATTCGTAGGTGCAACAGTTTCAATCGACGCTTTCGGTCCTATTGCCGACAATGCCGGCGGTATCGCAGAAAGCTGTCACCTTCCCTCAAACGTAAGAACTATCACTGACAAGCTTGACGCAGTAGGAAACACAACAGCGGCTATCGGCAAGGGCTTTGCTATCGGCTCGGCAGCCTTCGCAACTGTTTCTCTTATTGTAGCTTATGTAGGAAACTACACAGAAGCAGGCGTTGAACCCGTTCTCAATATGGCTTCATTCGTAGTTGTTGCCGGCGGCGTTATCGGCGGTGCACTTGTTGAATATTTCTCAGCAGTTCTTACAGACAACACAATCGACTCCGCAAGAATTATGGCTGACGAAGGCGACAAGCAGCTTTCAGTTCCCGGCGTTATCGAAGGAAAGGTTAAACCCGACTATAACAAGCTTATCGAAATGGCAGCTAAGGAAGCGCTGAGAAAAATGCTTATGCCTTCTGTTTTAGCTATCCTTATTCCTATCGTAGGCGGCTTCCTGTTCGGTGCAGAGTTTGTAGGCGGCTTGCTTGTAGGTGCTACAATCTGTGCTATTCCCAGAGCTATATTTATGGGCAACTCAGGCGGTGCATTCGACAACGCCAAGAAGTATATCGAGGGCGGCTTCCTTAAAGGTCACGGAAAGGGCTCAGCTGCTCACAAGGCTTCTGTAACAGGCGACACAGTCGGCGACACAAGAAAGGACGTTGTAGGCGTTGCTCTCGACATCTTCATCAAGATGATGTCTACTGTTGCCAATACTCTTGCAAGTGTATTCGCTACAATCAGAATTATCAAATAATAATTATTTTATGGCATAAGAAAAGCCGTTCCGATCCGGAGCGGCTTTTTTAATGTGCACTTTTGATTGGATAAAAAAGCTCCCTTTGAGGGGAGCCTTATCACCTCTCCGCCGCTTGTCAGCGGCACCTCCCCTCAAGGGGAGGCTTTGTCGCTGCCGAGAGGTATTTGCATAATTAAATAGGATAAACCCCTTCTTCAACCTTGGCAAGGTCGGGGTCTATGTCGTACTTCTGAGCCTGACGGAATTTGAAATAATCCTGTGCTACCTGTGGGAAGAGAACATAGCTTAAAACATCCTCGTCCTGTTCCTTAAAGTCCTTAATAGCCTTTTCAGCTGCGGGAAGCTCAGGCTTTAAGAGATCGGCAGGGCGGCAGGTTACAGGCTCTTCATCGCCTATAATCTTCTCTCTGATTTCCTTTGAAATGGGAACGGGTGTTCTTCCGTACATACCTCTGACAAGATCCTTTGTTTCTTTAGGCGTCATTTTATAGCGTTCCCCCATAATTACGTTAAGAACAGCCTGTGTGCCTACGATTTGGCTTGAGGGAGTAACAAGAGGAGGATAGCCTAAGTCGGCTCTTACTCTGGGAATTTCCTCCAAAACCTCTCTGTATTTATCCTCAGCTCCGGCTGTTTTAAGCTGGCTTACAAGGTTTGAAAGCATACCGCCGGGAACTTGATAAATAAGAGTAGCTATATCTACGGAAAGAACCTTTGTGCTTAAAAGACCGCTTTCAAGAGCTTTTTCTCTTATGGGAAGGAAGTAGTCGGAAATGCTCTTAAGAAGGTGTTCGTCCAGACCTGTGTCGTACTTTGTGCCCTTTAAAACGGCATTCATAACCTCTGTGGAGGGCTGTGACGTGCCCATTGAGAAGGGGCTCATATCTGTGTCTATAATGTCTGCTCCGGCTTCAATGGCTTTAAGATAGGTCATAGAAGCTGCACCGCTGGTGTAGTGGCTGTGAATTTCAAGAGGAAGGTCAACCTTCTTTTTAATTGCCTTAACAAGGTCATAGGCAGCTGAGGGCAGAAGAAGCCCCGCCATATCCTTAATACAAATAGAGTCTGCGCCTATATTGGCAAATTTCTTGGCAAGGTCAACAAAATATTCCTCAGTGTGGACATCGCTTAATGTGAATGAAATTGCAAGCTGGGCGTGTCCCCCTGCCTTCTTGCAAGCCTTAACGGCTGTTTCAAGATTTCTGACGTCGTTAAGAGCGTCGAAAATACGAATAATGTCAATACCGTTTTCAATACTCTTTTTAACGAACATTTCAACAACGTCGTCTGCATAGTGGCGGTAACCCAAAATGTTCTGACCTCTAAGCAGCATTTGAAGCTTTGTGTTGGGGGCTGCCTTACGGATTGCACGAAGCCTGTCCCATGGGTCTTCCTTTAAATATCTCAAACAGGAGTCGTAGGTTGCTCCGCCCCAAACCTCCATAGCTCCGAAGCCGACCTTGTCCATTTCGCCTATAATAGGCAGCATTTCCGCTGTGGAAAGCCTTGTTGCTATAAGTGACTGCTGACCGTCGCGAAGTGTGCAGTCGCAGATTTTAACTTTATTCTTCATAACAAATAAGATCTCCTTTTAACCAAAAATCTCTTTTAACAAAAAATATTCTTTCTGATTTTTAACCGAAAAGATAAATAAATATACCGGAAGCTACGGCTGAGCCTATAACCCCTGCCACATTGGGCCCCATTGCATGCATAAGCAGATAGTTTGAGGGGTTTTCCTCCTTGCCTACGTTTTGGGCTACTCTTGCCGCCATAGGAACAGCCGAAACACCGGCAGCACCTATAAGGGGGTTAATCTTCCAGCCCGAAAGTCTGCACATAAGCTTGCCCAAGAGTACGCCGCCTGCTGTGGAAACCATAAATGCACCGAGACCCAAGACCAAAACCTTTAATGTGTCAACGGTTAAGAAGGTTGCGGCGTTTGTGGTTGCGCCTACGGAAATACCTATGAAGAGGCTTAATATGTACATAAGAGCCTCTGAGGCGTGTGTGGCGATTTTTTCAGTAACTCCGCAGACCTTAAGAAGGTTGCCCAGCATAAGCATACCTATAAGGGAGGCTGTGGAGGGAAGTATAAGTATAACCACTATGGAAACCATAATGGGGAAAATTATTTTTTCTGTTTTTGAAACAGGGCGAAGCTGCTCCATTTTTACAGCCCTTTCCTTTTTAGTGGTTAAAAGCTTCATTATCGGGGGCTGAATTATGGGGATAAGCGCCATATAAGAATAGGCGGCTACCGCTACTGTTGAAAGAATATGTGGAGCAAGCTTTGTTGTGGTAAAAATTGCCGTAGGGCCGTCTGCGCCGCCGATAATACCGATTGAAGCAGCTTCTTCGGGGGTCATTCCCAAAGCCAAAGCTCCCAAAAAGGCTATAAATATACCTAACTGCGCCGCTGCGCCCAAAATAAGGCTTTTTGGGTTAGCAATAAGAGGGCCGAAATCGGTCATAACCCCTACCCCCAAAAATATAAGGGGAGGAAAAAGACCCAAAGCGTCTCCCTGATAAATATACCACAGGAGACCGCCGTTTTCGCCGCCTTCAGGGGCATTCATAAGCCCTGCACCGGGAAGGTTTGCCAAAAGCATACCGAAGGCAATAGGCAAAAGCAGCAAAGGCTCATATTTTTTGACAATAGCCAGATACATAAAGAACAGGGCAACGGCAATCATAATTATATATTTATAGCCGTCTCCGTCGAAAAACAGGAGTATGCCTGAGTCTGCTATAAGCCCTGAGAAAATTTCAATAAGGCTTGTTATAAATGACATAATGTTACCTCCGTTTCAACTTAACTAACGGTGATTAAAACATCGTCCGAGCCTACCGACTGACCCTTGGAAACCGCAATTGACGAAACTGTTCCGCCCACAGGTGTAACGATTTCGTTTTCCATCTTCATAGCTTCCAAAATTACCACTGTATCATTTGCGGCTACCTTTTGACCTACGGCAACCTTAATATCCAAAATATTTCCGGGCATAGGCGCTTTTACGGGTGTTCCGCTTGCGGCTGCTGCTGCAGGTGCAGGGGTTGGAGCAGGAGCAGGCGCAGGTGCTGCGGCGGCCGGTGCTGCGGATGGTGCCTGACCGGGTGCAAGCTCTTCAACCGTAACGTCATAAGCCGTTCCGTTTACAGTTACTCTGAAATTTTTTAAATTACTCATAATGTTTTGCCTCCTATATTATAAAGCAGTTGGGTGCTGACGCTGTTCGTTTAAGGCTTCTGCCTGCCAGTTGTTGGAACGTCTGAAGGATCTTACCACAAGCCTGTCTGTGGAAGTGTTAAGGCTTGCGGCGATTGCCGCCGTAATTGCTGCAACAAGCTCCTTATCGTCGGTTTTAGGCTCTTCCTGTATGACAACAGGTTCAGGCTCAGGTGTTGAAACGGGTATAGCCTCCGGCTTTGTTTTCTTTCTCAAAATAATCTTTTCGTCCTTATGCTCTGCGAAATAAATAATCTTAGAGGTTATCCAAATGCAGACGGAAATTATAGAAAGAATTAAAAGAACCGTTAATATGCCCGTTGCGGCTATGACTATGCCCTGATAAAAGGTGAAGTCAGCCGTATTCATAGATAAAAGTGTTAATCGCATAATATCACCCTTTCATCAAATGCAGTCGTGTTTCTTGGCAACGGTCTGTGTTCTCTTTGTATAAAGCATTTCAAGAGCCGCAATAACTCTCTTTCTTGTAGCAGAGGGAACGATTATATCGTCAATAAAGCCCTTTTCCGCCGAGTTATAAGCCGAAGCTGCTGTTTCATAGGTTTCTTCGGTGAATTTATGCATAATCTTAACATAGCCCGTCTGATTAAGAAGAGAAATCTCAGCTGTAGGCCAAGCAAGAACAATGTCTGCGCCTATATATTTTGAGTTCATAAGCAGAAAACCGCTGCCTATGCCGTTTCTTACAACTACGTTAATTCTGGGAATAGTTGACTCCGCAAGCTCCGAAAGAAGTCTTGCGGCGGAAACCATAAGAAGGTTTTGATTTTCGATTGAAACCTTGTCATATTCCGCAATATCCGTTAAGCTGATTAAGGGAATGTTGAAGGCGTCGCAAAGCTTTACAAAACGAGCCGCCTTTTGTGTTCCGTTAATGCCTACAGATCCGTTGTTTGCCATAACACCCACAGTATAGCCGTTAAGCTTTAAAAGTGCGCATATCATACAGGTTCCGTAACGGGGCTGAAGCTCAAAATAATTATAGTCATCAGCCAAAGAGCTTATGAGATAGTGCATATCTATGGGAGAGGTGCTGTCTGATATAAGGTCGTTTAAAGCAGGGTCTTCCCTGTTTATGTCGGTTGTGGGCATATCAAACGCCATTTCAAGGTTGTTTGAAGGCAGAAGGTCAACAATTTTAGCCGCCGCTTCAAGACACTCTTCCTCTGTTTTATAGCTTCTGTGAACAAGACCTGTTCTTGTGGCGTGAGCCTCACCTGAGCAGTAGTCGTTATAGTTTAAGCCTACGTCATCTGCCCCCTTTAAAACATTGGGGCTTCTCAAAAACAGGTTTGCGTCCTGTTCCTTCATTATTCTTATGTCTGAAAGCATAGGTATGTAGGCGGCTATGCCTAAGCACTGACCCAAAACAACTGAAACCTGGGGAACAAGACCGCTTGTCTTAGCTACTTTCTTAAACAAAAGACCGTAAGCCGCCAAAGCGTTCTGACCGTCTTTAACCTCAATTCCGGCTGAATCCATAATACCTACTATAGGTGCGCCCATACTTGTAGCCTTGTCATAAATGTCGACCACCTTGTCGGCGTGCTTTTTGTTTACAGCACCTTCCTGTGAATAAGCGAAACAGAGCTTTCCGTTAATAGAGCCGTAGCCCGTAATTACGTGGGCGTCCTTTGTAAAGGTTTCAAGCTCCACAAAGCTGTTTTCGTCAAATAATTTTTCAAGTCTGACCCTTGCAGGAGATGAGGGAGCAGACTTAAGCTGCATCAATTCTTCGATTTTACCTGCCGTATCCATTTTATACCTCCGAATATTTTAAAAAAGTACACAAATTTTTATTAAATCGGTTGAAAAGTAATCAATTTTATTATATTATAAATATGAAAATATTCAAGTGGAAATTTTCTAATAATTGTTATAATATTTATCCTATAATGTGAGGTGATTTTGTGGATAACAGACAATTCGACTATTTTTTAAAGGTTGTTGAGGAAAAGAGCTTTTCAAAGGCGGCAAAACTGTTATATATTTCACAGCCCTCTTTAAGTCAGTATATCGGCAGGCTTGAAGCAAGCCTGGGCACAACTCTTTTTGACAGAAGCTCATCTCCCCTGACTTTAACATATGCCGGAGAGATTTATCTTGAGACAATTTTAAAAATAAAGACTTTACAGACGGAAATGAAAAATAAGCTTGAGGACATAGAGGATTTAAAAAACGGCTTTATTAAAATAGGTCTGACCCCTTCCAAGGCTAATTTTTATCTTCCTACAATTCTGCCTATTTTTAAAAACAAATACCCGGGAATTGAAATAAAGATTTCGGAGGGTACGTCGGCTGAGCTTGAAATGATGTTAGGTAAGGGTCTTGTGGATTTATGCCTTATGAATATGCCCATTGAAAAGTCTCCCTATGAGATTGAATATGAGCCTTTTTATGAAGAAAATATTTATTTGGCTGCGCCCCATGACTACGATGTGCCTTCTAAGCCCTCTGCGGCGGTTTATCCCCAAGTAAAAATAGAAGAGCTTAACGACAAGCCTTTTATACTTTTAAAGCAGGATCAGCGGCTGAGACAGGTGTCTACCTACGTTTTTACAAAAGCCGCTATTAAGCCAAAGGTAATTTTGGAAACAAGAAGCATCGAGACCTCTCTGCGACTTTGCTCCGCCGGAATGGGCTACTGCTTTGTGCCGGAATCAGCTTTGGGCTATGCGTCGCCGAACGCAAGACCCAAGTTTTTCACCATAGGTTCGCCGCCGCTGACTTGGAGGCTTGTTATTGCATATAAGAAAAATTCTCACAGGTCAAAGGCGGCTGACGCTTTTGCTGAGATTGTTAAAGAAACTGTATTACAGGGAAGTGTGAGGTAAAATATGAACTATATTTCGCTTGATTTGGAATTTAACGGTGCTTTCGACTTCGAAAGAGGCAAACAGGGCGTCTCCGACGAAGCCTGTCACCACGAGGTTATTCAGATAGGCGCAGTCAAAATGAATGAGGAAAGGGATATTACGGAAAAGTTTAACGCCTATGTTAAGCCGTCGATTTATCCCCGTCTGAACCCCTTTATTTCAGAGGTTATAAAAATGAAAACATCTGATTTCAGCTCCGCCGACGGCTTTGAAAAGGCTTTTACAAGCTTCAAGAAGTTTTTGGGCAGCGAGGACAGTGTTTTTATTGTGTGGGGTGACTCGGATCTGCCTATTCTCTACGAAAACATAAGCTATTACGGGCTTGTAAGAGAGCCTCTTATTTTGAGATTTATAAACATTCAGCCCTATGTAGGCAGACTTTTGGGCAGAGACGGCGGCAGACAAATAAGTCTTAAAAACGCCGTAGAACAGCTGGGCATAGAAACATCGGAGCATTATCACAATGCCCTTTACGACGCTTATTATACGGCGAAGATTTTCGAACATATTAAGCCCGAAGGTGCTGAGCTTAAAATATTCTGTTCAAACCATTATAAAAACCTAAAATAACAAAAAAACTATCGGGAGAAAGATAAAAATGGATATTATGTTTCTTATGGGCATTATGCTTAAAATAGTGTTTGTAGTGGCAGTAGGCTTTATTCTCAAAAAAACGGGAGTTATAACCGACAGCCTTCAAAAGGGCTTAAGCGACCTGCTTGTTAAGGGAATTGTCCCCTTTAACATTTTAGAGGTGGCTACCTGTGAATATACCCCTGAGCTGGCTGCAAATGTGGGATACAGCTTTTTAATCTGCGGAATTTATTATATAGCGGCTATATTAATAGGAACATTCTTAGTTGAATTCTTAAAGACGGACGAAAAAAGCAAGCGTATAATAATTACTATGATAACCTTCGCCAATGTGGGCTTTATAGGCTTTTCACTGACGGACGAGCTTTTCGGAGCAGAGGGCTCTCTTTACTGTGTAATTTACAATCTGCTTTACAATGCCTTTATGTATGTCTACGGCATAAGCCTTATAAGCGGTGAAAAACGAATTGACATTGCTTCCGTTTTGAAAAAGCCCGTTACCCTTGCTTGTATCGCCGCCCTTATAATATTTTTCACACCTATTTACATACCGGATGTTCTGCTGTCGCCTATTTCTTCAATCGGCAATATGGTTTTCCCCGTTTCTATGCTTATTATAGGCTGTGAAATAAACAGTATGAACCTTAAGGAGCTTTTGGTAAACAAAACAGCTTACTTGGTGTCCTTTTTAAGGCTTCTGGCTTTTCCCCTTGCTATGGCGGCAATTCTTCACCTTTTGGGCTTCAGGGGAATACTCCCCAGAACAATGGTCGTTCTGACGGCTTTGCCCTGCGGCTCTATGAACCTTATTTTTGCCGAAAGCTATGACTGCTCGCCGAAGCTGGCGGCGGTGACGGTGGTTCAGTCAATGGTTCTGCTTATTCCGGCACTGCCGATAATAATAGCTGTTTCGTTCGTATTTTTGTAACATAATCGTAAAAGCGTTATAACATTATTGAAATTGAACTTGCCCTCTGTTTGGTGTATAATTTTTTTACAAACTAAAACAGAGGGCTTTAAAATGAAAAAATTACTATTTTTTATGTGTATCTGCCTTTTTTTGCCTGCTTGTTCACTAAATACAGAGGAAGAAGAGACAGAATTATATATTTTAACTACTGAAGACAGGGAAATTTACAACACCATACTCGAAAGTGAGCTGAGAGGTGTAGGGTGGGAATATGACCCGGAGGAAATCAAGTTCGGCACAGGCTGGCTGCCCGAAGAAGGCGACGAGGACTACGAAAGTCTTAAAGCCTTAAGCGACGAAATGAGCTACGACACCTCTAACTGGAGCAAGGAGGACTTAACCCCTACCGCCGCAGTCACAATCTATCACCCCAACGGCGACTTAGGCGGCTCGGCAAGGTTCTACTTTCAAAGCAATCACATTGTCTGCGGCTATTATACATATAACGGAAAGACCTACAGCATAGGTGACACGGCGGTTTTCTTAAAGGAAGGCGTTCTGACGGTTTTCGAAAACACCGAAACAGAAGCCTTTGACTACACTGAAAGCGAAATCAGCGTATCATTTAACGGCTTTTCTGACATCAGCCCCAAATCGGGAATGACAGCGGTTATGGAGGAAGGCAGCCTTAACTTTTACACACTGAGAAACCAAGCCTTTGAGCTTACGAAGTCCTACAGCGAAGATGAGCTGGGCTTTGTGCCCTTTGACGCAGCCTTTGACAAGGACGGAAGCTGTGCGGTTTTGGGCGGCGTAGTAGATGAGGACGGAAACAAAACCTCAACTAAGCTTATGATTTTAGACAGCCTCTTAAACCCCACAGACAAGGGCTTTGACCTTTACGGCAGAGACTTCTCACAGGTGCTGTTTGATGACGGATATGTGCTTCTGTCAAGCAGAAGCGGCGTTTCGGAGTTTGAAGTTGCAACACGCCAAAACACCGAAAACCATAACTTCATTCACTATGTTAAGGGTATGGCTGAATGCGACATTTATAACAACGGAACGAGAATTTTCGCCGCAACGGACGGAACTGATCTTTTCGTCTATTCAAGTGACTTTGACCTTTTGTGGCGGACTTATTATAACAGCAGCTACGATATGGACAGCTTCATATATTTTTCCGATATGAACGGAGATGGTGTTAAAGAGATTTACACCGAGGACACTGACAACGGCGCAACAGTCAAATATATTTTAACGGAAACAGGCTTTAAGGCGGCAAACGACATCGAAGCGGCACTGTATCTCCCCGGAGATTTTGACTGTAACGGCAGAGACGAATATGCTGTTTTATCCCCATACGGCGACAAAATTTTAAATTAGTTAAATTTGTGCTTTACAAAACCGAAAAGCTGTGATATAATAATCAGCGGTTCGAAAAAAAGCTTTGCGGATATGGCGGAATTGGCAGACGCGTAAGATTCAGGTTCTTATCGGGGTTTTCCCGGTGCAGGTTCAAGTCCTGTTATCCGCACTTAAAAACAAACTGTGAAAAGAGCATCTCTCCTTTTCGCAGTTTTTGTTTATAAGCTAAATCCCCTACCCTGTTAGTTCGTCTCAAAACTTTTTGCAAAATTGTAAAATTTTTTGCTTGACAATGTTTTAAAAATGTGGTAATATATATTTTGTCGTTGAGATGACGGCTGAATGTGCGCGAATGGCTCAGTGGTAGAGCATCGCCTTGCCAAGGCGAGGGCCGCGGGTTCGAATCCCGTTTCGCGCTTTTGCACTCAATAGGGCTATCGCCAAGCGGTAAGGCATAGGATTTTGATTCCTACATTCGCAGGTTCGAATCCTGCTAGCCCTGCGCAAACTTTATATTAATAATGGGCTATCGCCAAGCGGTAAGGCAACGGATTCTGATTCCGTCATTCGCAGGTTCGAATCCTGCTAGCCTAGCTAAATCAAGACATTGAGAGGGTTTTAAAGCCCTCTCATTTATTTTTTAACCCCATTTTAACCCCCAGGTTTTCAATGCACGCCACTTTTGGGGTTAAGTTCTAAGCCGATTTGCCCTGTTTTTCTTAGATAAATTTCAAGATTTTGCTTCCTGTTTTCGCCTGTCCCCTTACCCTTTCGGCAGCCGATTTTTTTCTGCCGAAGCATTAATATTTATAATATCGGCACTTGTATTATTATTCATTTTTATGTGTTTTTATTCCTGTTTAAACATTTCGTAAAATACACCGCTTCTTGTAAACTTACATCTCTGCTTTGCAGATACCACGTACTATAAAAGTCGATTGCTTCTTGCTTCGCATTCCCGCAATCGACCCGATATTCGCACTTCGGGCTATCGCCCTGCGTTGCTCATACGGGTTAGGTTCTCTAATGTTCAATCATCTACGCAAGTAAGCTTGCCTATCTGATTGAACATTGAGAACACTTTTATAGTAAATTAAAAAGCCAAGATTTGCTCCGTTTGCTCGGACTACAATCATCCGAGGGCGTAAACAATCATCTTGACCGCAATATTATTATATCCAAAAATAGTGCTGATGTCAAGCAAAATTTAAAAAGGTCAAGATTTGTTCCGTTTGCTTAGGCTACAATTGTCTAAGGGCGTAAACAATCATCTTGACCACGATTTCATTATATGCCGAAACCACTGTATTGTCAAGCAAAAATCAAAAAAATATCGCCCCAACCGTTAGGCAATCAGAGCGATATTGTAATTTTGTTGGAATTATTCTTCAATTTCGGCTTGTTTAGATATTATCGCAAACTCAGCATTGCCGTCTTTATCATAAGTAACTCTCAGCTCCTGATTATCTTTTAATCTGTCCAAAAGAAGCTCTCTAATTCCATTGCTGTCAATCTTATTTGAACAATCCGTAAATTCACCTTCTATCTGCGTGTCTGAGGAATTATCATCGTTTTGTAAAAATTCCTGTTCCGTAAATTCGTTTCTTCTGAAAAAGCCTTTAATCCCCGAAAATAAGCCGCCTACGGGGTCAACACTTTCTTCAGCGGCAGAAGCCATTCCTATCAAAACATGATAAAGAAACACAACAATGCCTATAAAAATGCTCCATTCAAAGGGCAATTCAAACCCACACGCAATCAAATAAGCTAAATATCCCCAAAGTCCCCCAAAGCCTATTAAAGCTGCCGCTCTTATGTATTTTACAAATTTCAGTACAGATATTACAATCAGTGCAGCAGCCAATGAGATTAAAAAGCATACCAGTGAATTTAACTCCATTCGGTTAGTAATCTCGAACACAATCAGAAACGAAAAAATTGTGTCAAGCAGCACCGCATTTGTAATAATTCTTAATACTAACATAAAAAATTCAAAAAATAAACCGACAAAAATTGCAACAGCCATTTAAAATCATCCTTTCTTTAAAGCTAATATTATATCAGACAAAAATATTATTTTAGAAACACTGCCGAAAATCAGGCTAAACTACTCCTTTTTTCTTTAGGTATTCCATATCAATATCCTCAATATGCAGACAATATGTATCGGCATAAATGAGTTCGTGCCGAATAATTTCCCTTGCTCTTGCCCTTATATTATTACGTTTACGTACCCAACCAAGCTGGTCACGCATTTTAAGCTCGGCAGTTACCCCTTCTTTAGCAGATATTTCGGCAATAAGCCTGTCCTCCATATCATAAGCTTTTTCGTTGATTTGAATTAAGTGCCACTGAAGCAAGCCTATATTTTTGCAGATGATATATAATTCTTCCTTCATAGTAGCCTTCAAAAATTCATCTCGTGCTTTACCGTACCAAGGAGATAACATATAGCCGTAGTTGGGTTCGGGAATTAAGGGCGTGTGAATTTCTTTTTGTAAATCCTCTTCACTCATACCGCCGAAATCACCATACAATACTCCGTCCACAATAACAGGTTCATCGCTTTGCAGCTTTTCCATATCGTCAAGGAGCTTGTTATATTCCTCATCATCTAAGTTAAAGCCGACCTCTTCAATTTCGCCATATTCTAATTTTCTTCTCATAATCAATTACCTCCGTTCATTTACACAAGTATAGATGCTTGCTGATTTTTTGTAATTTGAATTTCCATTTTCCATTGTACTACATAACCGACTATATAGCAACAAGTTTTTTGGGAAATTTTTAAAAATAGCAGTCTGCACAAAAATTAAACTTGTTTTTTGTTAATTCTTTCCAATAGTCGATTATATAGTTTAGATATATAATAGTTTATAAGGCAAACGGCAAAACACAAAATACAAAATAAGGAGGCATTCATATAATGGCAGGTCACTCATACAGTCCCAAAGCTCACTCAAAAGCCACGATAAAGTATGTTAAAAAAAATTTAGACAGAATAGAAATGAGGGTCACAAAGGAAAGCAACTTAAAAACCGAAATATTTGAACACAGCGATAAAATGGGTGAAAGTGTAAACGCCTTTTTAAAAAGAGCCGTTATCGAAACAATAGAAAGAGACAATGCTAAGGAGCAGGCGTCTCAAAAAACCTCCTGACATTTTTTGTCAAAACACTTGACTTTAAATGCCGAATATGCTATATTGATGTTATAGCTGATGAGCATTTCCTCACTGGGCAATTAGAGCCCTACTGACTGAAACAGTCTCTCAGCTTTTTTGTTTATTTTCAAAAATATTTGACTTTTACCCTTATATGTGCTATAATTCATACATAGCTGATGAGCATTTCTACACTGGGCAATTGGAGCCCTACTGTTCGAAACAGTCTCTCAGCTTTTTCTTTTGTTTATTTTCAAAAATGTTTGACCTTTGCCTTTATACGTGCTATAATTCATACATAGCTGATGAGCATTTCCTCATTGGGCGATTGTAGCCCTATTGACTGAAACAGTCTCTCAGCTTTTTTAATTCGTCAGTTGTGTTTAACCCCATTTTAACCCCTTCCCGCTTAAATTTTCAAAATGCACTGCTTTCGACACAAATTTATAAGCTGAATTTTCCTATTCCCCTCCAATAAATATCAAGCTTCTGTTTCTTCTTTTTGCCTTTTCCCTCGGCTTTATGGCAGATAATTTTGTCTATCAATGCGTTAGTCATAGTTATATCCATATCCGAAATATCATTGACTTTGGTGCTGTATTTTTTTACATTTCTAATAAATTTGTTAATATCAATACTTTCACTCTCTATTTTTTCAATCTCATCTGCAAGGTCTGCAACCTCTGCTGTCAGTTCTTGATATTCTTGATTATATATTTCATAAAAAACATCAAATTGTTTCTTATCAATATTTTTTGTCATTTTTTCGGTAAACAGTTTTTTAAAAATTTGCTCCAATTCGGCAATCCTTGTTTTATTCTCATCTAACTTTTTATTAATATCTGAAATTCTTTTACTCTTGGCTTCTTCAAACTTACCCATAATTTTTTTAAAAAAGCCGTTTTCGTCCTTACAGACAAGTTCAGAAATCTTTGTGATTTCCTCAAAAACTATCTTGCATAAAACGTCATATTTAATCGAATGAATGGAGCAGCCGTGATTTTTAACATATGTACCGCAGCAATAGCAATTATATTTAGGCTTTGCAAACCTGTGCTGATACATCTTCGCTCCGCAGTCGGCGCACCACATAAGTCCCGAAAAAATGTCTATCATATCATACCTTGTTGCTCCACGTTTATTACCGAGTAATCTCTGAGCCGTTTCAAAAACCTCTTCGTCAATTATAGGCTCGTGAGTATTATAAAAAACTGCCTGTTCACTTTCATCATTATAGAAAATCTTATGATTTTTATAAGAAAGTCTGTAAGTTTTGAAATTCACAGTATGACCCAAATAAGATTTATTTTCAAGAATACCTCTTAATGTATCGTGATTCCAATATTCGGAATAGCTTTCATCAGTTGTGTCAACTTGTACAATACCTTCCCTTGCTTTATAACGCCGAGGAGTTAATATGCCCTCATCTTTTAAGATGCGGGATATACGATTAATTCCGTAACCCGAAACATACATTTGAAAAATTCGCTTAACAACTTCTGCCGAATACTCGTCAACTATCCACTGGTTTTTATCTGTTGGTGATTTTTTATATCCAAAAGGCGGAATAGAGCTTGTATGCCTTCCGCTTTCGCCGATAGCTCTTTTAGCGGCTTTCACTTTTTTGCTTGCATCCTTTGCGTACCACTCGTTTATAACGTTCTTAAAGGGCAGAAAATCATCAATCCCCTTATTTGTATCAACATTATCATTTATTGCAATAAATCTTATGTCCTTAACAGGAAAAAGCATATCAAGATAATATCCGATTTTAAGATAGTTTCTGCCGAAACGGCTCATATCCTTTGTAATAACCGTACTCACCTTTCCGTCATTAATCAGGTTTTCCATTTTCATAAACTCAGGGCGATTAAAATCCACGCCCGAATAACCGTCATCAATAAAAAAATGAATGTTTTGAAAATGATTTTCCCTTGCGTATTTTTCAAGTATTTTCTTTTGAGTCGTTATGCTGTTGCTTTCGCCCTGAAGTTCATCGTCTCTTGATAATCTGCAATATAAAGCTGTAATTTTATTATCCATATCTGCACCTCTCATTGTTTTTGTAATATAATATGTCCCAATACGGAAATCAGCGGCTGCAAAAATTTATTTCTTCTTGCAACCGCCGCTTCTTTATTCGGGAAATTAGATTTCAACGTTCAAAATCATTTTTCTTTTGCTGCCGTTTTTTGTTCAATGCAGCATTATTACGCATTCTGCGAACATTTTCAGCCTTTTCCTGCTCTAAAATTTCCCGTTCCCTAATGCGTTTTTGCATTTCCGATTTTGTCTTTTTCAAAATCCGCTCCGATGCACTATCATTGTCCATACTTAGATCCCTCGCTTCTTTTTCTTTCGCTTCCGCTTCGGCACGCTGTTTGGCACTTTCATTCATAGCTTTAATCTGACGGCTAATTGTGTTAAGACTTCTTCGTTTTATTGGCGGCTTATTTTTACTGTTTTCAAATTCATCGCAAGCCGCATTGAGTTCAAAAAGATTGCTTGAAGCCACAATAATACGATATATGCCATCATCAATATATTCACACCTGTAATCTGTGTTTTTTGATTTAAGAACCCAGCAAACATAATAGGCTTTTTCTGTGTTGTCAAAATCTGTATTAGCTTCTTCAGGCTTGGGAGGTTCTTTTTTAGAGCCTGAAAACAACTTTTTGAAAATACCGTCATTATGTTTTTGAGGTTCGTTTTCCGCTTTTTTACCCGAAGAAGTCTGTATAACTTCCTTCAGCAACCTGTTTTCAAACTGATATTTCTTCAGATTTTCCGAGAGATTTGTTTCATTCTTTTCCAAAGCCGAAGCTTTATCTCTCAGGCTGATGAGTTCTTTTTCGTTTTTGTTCAGTTCTTTCGTCTGCTCGTTCACTCTGTCCAACAAATTCTGGTATTTTATCATCGCTGCATCGAACTGCATAATCTTGTCGTGGTTCAAACCGTTCTCGTCGCTGAGCTTCTCGAGCAATTCGCCTGTTTCTGACAGCTCTCCTTGCAGCTCCTCGATTAAATTGTCCTTTTCGGAAATCGTCAGCCGCAGCTGTTCCGTTTCCTCTATCAACTGTTCCCTGGTCTTGCTTATGTCCTGGAATTTCATAGTTTTTCGTACCTCCTTTTCTGATACTGTTTTCATTGAAAACTGTTAATAAATGTTCTTTGTCCAAATTCAGCTTGAAAACCTTACTTAAAGCTGAATTTCTCACTCTGTGACCTTCTTTGTCAACAAAGGTTATGTTCTTGCGGTTTTCGCTCCAATTCACAGTTATGTTTTGACTGTTCAAAAGGTTTATAAAATCTTCTTTCGATACAGCCGTATTTAATGCAAGCTGAACAGCAACTGCAATATTCAGCATAAAACTTTTATAGTTTCCCTCAGCAGCTTTTTGAAGAGCTTTGTAACCGCCCAAAGTATCGGTAGTAATTACGTCAGATTTGGATTTATCGACACCGTCAATATTAATTACTGACTTTCCATATTTGTTCAATACTCTGTTTGCATTTTCTTTAAAACCTCTTAACTCGTGTTTTGAATAGCGGAATTTGTGTCCGTCCTCGGAATTTACAGAATTTACCACTATATGTGAGTGTATATGGTCTTTATCCTTGTGAGTAACTATGCAAACTTCAAAGCCCTTAAGCTTTTCTGTATTTTCGACAAACTCAACGGCGATTTTATGTGCTTCTTCATAGCTGATATTTTCGTCGGGCGGAAATGCCAAAACAAAATGCTTATACTGTCTGCCGCCCGTTTTGTTCCAAAATTTTTTAGTCAGCATCATATCGGCAAGCGGATTGTCCTCCCGACAGTTAATGCCACTGACAAGCTTTTTTTCTGTTTTTTCATTTCGCAAAATGGGGTGTGGACAAATGGCTCAGATTATGGTATAATATAGCTATGAGAAAAACA
>JAJPZT010000128.1 GCA_021204175.1 Clostridiales bacterium
TTTTCTCATAGCTATATTATACCATAATCTGAGCCATTTGTCCACACCCTTTAAATTTTACCCACTTCTGCGCCTTTGTAAAAATATTCTATTATTTCTTTGTAATTATACCCCAGAGCTGACAGGGCGTCTGCTCCGTTTTGGCTCATACCCACACCGTGACCGTAACCTCCGCCGTAAAAATAAATTGTTCCGTCTATAACCTCAACAGCAAAGAAGCTTGAGGGCAGACAGTCAAGGGATGCAGTGCTTCCGTCGGAACGCTTAACCTCTGCTTTTTTAAGTATTTTTCTGACATTGCCTTCACCTGTAACTGTTTCATCCGCTTCATCGCCTTCAATGAGTATTTCCATAACGTTTCCCCCTTCGCCTCTTTTTATAATCTCGACAGATTCAACTTCTCCCACCTCAGCGGTAAAATCAGCGGCGGAAGCAGTCACCGACCAGCGGTAATACGGGTATGCACATTCAAGCCCTTGGCTGTTAAGGCTCTTAAAAAACTCCAATGCCTTTTCTTTGGAAGAAAAATCTGCTTCAACATCGCCTATAGCACGGCTGCTTAAATATTCCGGGGTTATCCATGGGTAAATTCCGTCCTTACCCCAAATCTCGCCGCTGTTTGCACCAATTCCGCAGGAGGTTGAATAAAAACAGGCGTTTATTACATCGCCCTTATACATAATGACCTCCCCTTCAGTCTCTTTAACGGCGGCTTTGCTTTCTTCGCAGATTGTTTTCACGTCGAAAACCTGATATGCCTTTGTATCGTCAACATTTGCTCCGTATGAAACAGCGCCCCTTTCTCTCATTTGGTTGTAAGCGTAGCTTCTTGCCGCAAGAGCCTGTGCCTTCAAGGCTTCGCTTCCGTAGAACGAGGGCATTTCCGCACAAACCACCCCGGTCAGATAATATTCAAGGCTTGTCTCCAAAACAACGCAGTAGCCGCCATCCAAAACCAAAATATCCGCTTTGCCTTCGTATTCAGCTCCGTCAATTTTTATTATGCCCGTTTTTGCTTCCAAAGAAGTGAGCTTGCCATTAAAATAATCGTTTTTGTTCTGGGAATTTATTTCAACAGTGTCTCCCTGTGAAAATTTTTCGCCGCCTACAGTATATTCGCTGTCTGCTCCAAGATTTACGCTTTTTCTGATTAACGAGCCATCGGATGAGCTTAGGGCAACCCTTATTACATCATTGTCGAACTTTTCACTGCAAAGGGCAAAAACCGCCTTGTTGTCTTTAAACAAAACCTTTATATTCTCACCGCTTAAAAGCTTTTCAGCCCCTCCGCAGCTTATGCCCTCATAGGTGTTATAAACCCTAAAATTCTCCCCTGTTTCGTAGGAATATCCGTCGTCAAACAAAATAAGTCCGTTATTTACCGCTATAATTCTGCCCTCTTTTTCTGTGGGAAATGTTTCCAAGGCAGTAATTTTCCCCTCTGTAACAGTTAAATCCGCTCCGAAAGGGGCTTCTTCTTCAATGTCAACACCGCACTTCCAATTCTTTTTAACTCCCTCCGCAAAAACAACTGCTTCGCCATCTTCATGGCTCAAAACAAGACAGCTTTTAAGGTCGATTTCCGAGGATTTCACAGACAATACTCCTATTATGCTTTCGCCTTTAACAATAAATTCTACAAGGTTGTCCTCTAAGCTGTTGTCCAAAAATCCATCGGTTTTGAAAAGACCGGCGGAAGTAACGGCGTAGCCCTCAATTTCACTGCCGGTCTGCCCTGCTTTAAGCAGAGCAGTTTCCTTTACACTTATACCCGAAAAATCCTCGGCTTCATTCATTTTTGATAATATCTGCGTCCAAATGTAATAGGAAACAGGGTTTTCCGCTGTTTCATCCTCAGCGGCTATTGAAAGTCTGCCGGACTTGTCGGCATTTTTTATAATTATTTCCGCTTCGCCAACGGTCAGATAATCCCCGGGTCTGAAGGTTTCTCCGCCGCCTGTCATAGCACCTGCCGAATAAACCGCATTTATATATTTATAAAGACTGTCCTCACGGCTTACATCCGTAAACTCAGCTACTTCTTCCATTGAGCAAATTTCATTGTATCCGTAAAGGCACAACGCCAGCATCCTTGCGGCTTCGCCCCTTGTGACAGGTTTCGCCTCGCCGTAAGCCCCTGCCTGTGTCTTGGATTCGGGGCTTTTTATGTCGGTTTTTCCGCAGCCGGAAAGCACTGCCCCTAAGCTTAAAACAAAAAATATAATCAAAATCTTTCTCATAGCCTGTCCTCCGCATATTTTTTGAAAAATATTTTATCCCTATACAATATATATTAAATGAGCCTTTAAAATATGCCGAAAATATAGCCTTTCGATTGATATATTCGAAAATTTATGATATACTTTCTTTAGGAAGCAAAAGGAAAAATGAACTTATAAAGGAGAAAAGCCTATGGATTATGAAATAAAACAAATTGACAAAAACACTTGGGCAATCGAAAACAGCGGAGTAAGATTTTTTCTGTTAACAGGCACTCAAAAAGCGCTTATGATTGACAGCGGTATGACTACGGAAAACGCTGAAGAAATAGTAAAACAGCTTACAGATCTGCCGATTGAGCTTATAAACACCCACGCCGATATAGACCATATTGCCGGAAACAATGCCTTCGGCACTGCTTTAATGCACCCTGCGGAGTATGTAAACTATTTTCAAGGGTCAGCCTTTCACCCGACACCAACCCCGGTATGGGACGGCGACATTATCGATTTAGGGGGCAGACCTCTGCGTATTATTACACAGCCCGGCCATACCCCCGGAAGCATTGCTTTATTGGATATTAACCGCCGAACTCTTTTCAGCGCAGATTCCATTCAGGACGGCAGTATATTTTTATTCGGCGCTATGCGTAATATAATCGCTTACCGCCAAAGCCTGGATAAGGTTTGGGCATGCAGAGAGGAATATGATGCAATAATTCCGTCTCACGGCTCTTTAATTCTTAAGCCCGATATTATTCCTGAGCTTATGTCCTTTACTGACAAGATTGTTGCCGGAGAAATACCCTTCAGAGAGGATGAGATTTTCGGCATAAAGGTAAAGGTTTATGAAACAGCCGCAGCTGTCTTTATATGCGATTAAAAAATTTAAAACAGGCGGAAAGCGAAATAATATAATTCCGTTCTCCGCCTGTTTTATTATACGGTTTTTTAAGCCCTTTGGTTATTCCTCTTCTGTTAAATACTCTTTAAAGGTTCCGTCCGGATTTAAAAGAACCTTTTCTCCCGTAGAGGGAATTTCAGCCTTTAAAAGTCCGTCGCCGTTATAGGGCACAACCTTATCATATTCCGTCGCCGCTACCTTTTCACTCATAAGCCTTTTCATAAAGGCAAAGCCCTCTCTCATATCCGGATCTGCAATATTGTCTCCGTAATGAGTCCAAAAAACAAGGTTTGACCCCGATGCGCCGTAAACATATGTAAATACGTTGGACTGACCGTCAGCCTCCATTTCCTCCGCTCCGTAGTGAAGTGTTTTAAGAAGATTTCCCTCTGTGTCAAAAACGTAATATGTGTTGTTTCTGTCGTTGTAATTGTTGTTTTCATCGGACAAAACAAAAATATTGTTTACTGCCAAATTTATATAAGCCCCTGCAAGCTCATAAACGGGCTCCACAATAACCTTTCCGTCCTCGTTTACAGCTCCCCATTTTTTCATTGAATTTTGGAAGAGATAGGTGCCGCAGCCTATATATTTCTTGTTGTCATATGTTTCCGAAGATGTCTGAAAGCTGCCGAAGTCATATACGTGATCAATGGAAATTAATGTTTTTTCCAGGCTGTAATGTTCATTAGGCTGAAAAGCACTGAGCGTTCCGCCGCTCATTATATATGTGTCTCCTGACTTTGTTCCCGTTACCGCATTAACGGCTGCTCTTGAAGAAGAGGCTATTTCGCTTTCGTCTTCAAAGGCACTGCTTCTTGAAGTTGTTTCAACGCCGAAAAGCTGACACAGGCGGTAAAGAGCACAGGCTACCTCCTCTCTTGTAACATTTGTCTCAGGGTGAAAGCATCCGCCGCTGCCGGGAGATACAAGCCCCAAATATTCAGCCACCAAAACATCGGGAGAAACTATATCGTCATATTTGTTATAATTTATAGGTATATTGTTTTCGGAAACATATTCGTAAATATTCTTTCCGCTCTTTTTAAGCACTGCCTGAACCCCCAAACAGGCAAGCTCATAACGTGTAATATCGTCACTTAAATCTCTGTATCTCAGAGTATTTATAAGAAGCCCGTCGTCGTCTGCGGCTTTAACTCCGTCCTTTGCGGATGTAGTGCAAAGGTAGTTATCCGGCGCATAGGAAGCGTCATAATTAAATGTTCCCGTAAGGTTATAGCTGCTGTCAAAGCGGTAATAAACAGCGGTTAATTCACCGTTTCCGTCTCTCTTTTCACAGATAAGGTTATTGGCTCCCCTGAAATATTTTGCGCTTATGTAATAATAATTGTCATTGGGAACAAGAGTATAAAGGTGAGCCCCTGCCAAAACCCCGAAGCCCGAAAAATCATCTGTTCCGTAAAACCTGACAATTAAATATCTGTTTAAAAACATACCGTTGAAAACAGATGTAAAAAGTCTGTCTATCTGTTTGTTTCCTTTTGCGTCTACAATATAAAGATAGCCCTTTTCGGTGTTTGCCGTAATACAGGTGTCGGCTCTGCCTTCAATCCAAATTTTTCCGCTTCCCACTTCCGAAGCGTTTTTAAGCCCATAGTTGTTGTTAAAGCCTCTTGCATAGTCCGAAGAAGCCCATGCCCCTTGGGTAAAAATTTGTGTAAAAATAACAGCTGCCGCAAAAAATAAACACAGTGCCTTTTTTAAATTAAAAGCTTTTCTCATAAAAATTCCCCCTTTATAAATTTAATTTACATATTCCTTAAAGCTTCCGTCTGCATTAAGGAGACAATTCTTCCCCGTTGAGATTTCCACAGCGGAAAAGCCCACATCACCGTAGGGTCTTATATAATTATAGCCTTCGCCGGCTATTTTTTCACTTACAAGCCTTTTTATAAACTCCACACTTTGCCACGGGGTATTTATGTATCCGCGAAATACTATATTTGAACCGCTTACGGCAACAGGCAGCGCCGAATCGAAAACATAGCCGAAGGGCTTATCGGCTTTAAGATCCGCAGTTGTGTAAACATAGGTCTTTATTAATTCATTGCCGTTAAAAATGTAATATGTAACTGCATCGTCTTCTCCCCCTAAGCTGTAGCTGTTATCTAAAATCAGAGTAAATATATTATTAAAAGCAACAAATCTGCTGCCTGTGCTGCAGGGAAGCTCATAAAAGGCTTCCACATTTACGCCGTCGCCGTAAACGCCCCATTTCCCGTCGTTATTTTGATAAGCATATAAACCGCAGCCTATATAAATCTCATTAAATTTTGAAGTGTAGCTTTCAAAATCTATGCTGTCAAAGCCGTAAAGCCGCCAAACAGCCATAATTGCTGTTTCAAAGTCATAATAATAATATATACTGTCCGGCATAAACCTGTCAAAGCCTATTTGAGCCAAAACATATGTATCATCTACGGGAGTTCCGCTGACGTTATAAACCGCTTCTCTTGCCCAGTCAGCTATTTCGCTGTCATCGGCAAAAAGAGTTTCTTTGGGTGTTGTTTTAATGCCGAATATATTACAGAGAGAGTTGAGAATATAAGCCGCCTCCTGGCGTTTTAAACCTTTTTCCGGGTAAAAATATTTTCCGTCAAAAGGAGGATTAAGCCCCAGTTCATCTGCAAGAAGAACATATGGAGACACAACATCTATATATTTGTCATAATCAAGTGTAATATTATTATCTTTAATATAGTTATAAATGTCGGTGTTTTCTTTAAGCATTATTGCATTAACCGCAAGAGCTGCAAATTCATATCTGCTTATACTTGAACCTGCCCATTTATATTTTAAAATTTGCGGAATTAAACCTGCCCGGTCTGCCGCTTCAATTCTGTCTTTGATTAAATCGTCTGTGTCGGATGAATAATCTTCAATAGTAAAGTTCTCTTCTAAGCCTTCAAAACCGTAATTACGCTCAGTATTAATAAGATAATAATCGTTGATTACGTTTCCGCTTTCGTCATACCTTTCGCATATAATATGTCTGTTGCCGTCTATATAGCCTATATGTATTCTGAAATAATTGTTTGGAGCAATAACCTCGTTCATACCTTCATCTAATACAGCAAAGCCGCTCAGGTCATCTGTATCGGCATATCTGACAATTACGTAGTGATTATAGCTTATATTATTATAAACACATTTAAACGATGAATTACTGAGCTTTTGCAGATATTTATTCACTATATAAACACAATCGCCGGAGGAATCCGCCGTAATATAACAGTCATCCATGCCCTCAATGGGAATTAGCTTTCCCTCAGTTTCCTCCGCATCAATAAATCTGTATTCCTCACTTCCGTAGGCAAAAACGGAAAAAACGAATAAAAACAAAGCCGTAAATAAAAACAGTTTTTTCATATGTCAAACCTCCTCGCCTATAAATTAATTTACATATTCTTTAAAGCTTCCGTCAGGATTAAGGATACATCTCTTCCCCGTAGATGTTTCCACAGCGGAAAATTCACCGTCGCCGTAGGGCGTCATTTTAGAATAGCCTTCTCCTGCTATCTTTTCACTTACAAGCCTTTTTATAAAATACACATATTCTGATGTTTCGTGAACAAAGTCCATATAAACCACATTGGAACCGCTTACTGACATAGCCAGCGGACTGTCAAAAGCATAACCGCAGGGTTTATCCTCCTTAACATCATCTGAGCTGTATATAAAAGTTTTTATCAGTTCCCCTCTTTTAAAAATATAGTATGTAACAGAATTGTCTTGGCAAACTAAATAACTGTTTTCCAAAATTAAGGTAAACACATCATCAAAAGCGACATAGTTGGTTGTTGAACCGCAGGGAAGCTCATAAAACGGTTCAATATTAACATCATCGCCGTAAACTCCCCATCTTCCTTCTGTACCTTGATAAACATATAAGCCGCTGCCTATATAAGTTTCATTATATTTTGACGGAAAGCTTTCAAAGTCAATGGTGTCAAAGCCGTAAAGCCGCCAAACAGCCATAATAGCTGTTTCAAAGTCATAACTATAATGTGTATTATCCGGCATAAATCTGTCTAAGCCTATTTGAGCCAAAATATATGTATCATCTACGGGAGTTCCGCTGACATTATAAACCGCTTCTCTTGCCCAGTCGGCTATTTCGCCGTCGTCGGCAAAAAGAGTTTCTTTGGGTGTTGTTTTAATGCCGAAAATATTGCAGAGGGAGTTGAGAATATAAGCCGCCTCCTGACGTGTTACACTTTTTTCGGTATAAAAGTATTTATCATCCTCCGACGGAGGCAAAATGTCCATTTTCTCCGCAAGGAGAACATAGGGAGATGCAACATCTAAATATTTGTCATAATCAAGAGTAATATTGTTGTCTTTAATATAATCGTAAATGTTTGTATTTTTCTTAAGCATAACCGCATTTACCGCAAGACTGGCAAAATCATATTTGTCTGCGGATGATTTAACCCATTCGCATTTTAACGGTTCGGGAACCAGCCCTGCCTGAACAGCCGCTTCGACTCTGTCCTCAGCACAGTCATCTGCACTTCTTGAAAAAATTTCGACACAAAGGCTTTCGTCTAAACCTTTTAAGTTATAATGATCATCCAGCAAGTAATAATCTGCGGTCAAATTACCGTTTTCGTCACATCTGTCGCATACAAAGCAGTTTTTGCTGTTTACTGAATCTGTGTATATTCTGAAATAATTGTTTGGAGGAATAACCTCGTTCATATCCTTATCCAATACTGCAAAGCCTGTTAAGTCATCTGTGTCGGCATATCTTACAATTATATAATAATAGTCTTCTCTCAAATTATATACACATTTAAAAGCCGAATCACTGAGCTTCTGCATATATTTGTTCACTATATAAACACAGTCTCCCGAGGAATCCGCAGTAATATAACGGTCCTCCATTTCATCAATTGGAATTAACTTTCCCTCTGTTTCCTCCGCATCTATAAATCTGTGCTCCTCGTTTCCATAGGCAAAAACGGAAAATGCCCATAAAAACAAAGCCGTAAATAAAAACAGTTTTTTCATATGTCAAACCTCCTCGCCGATTATAAATTTTGTGCATAAAAAGCTTTCTGTCTATATTATACAAATGTATTATATCTTTGTCAATATACTTTGTATAAAATGTCTCAATTTTGCAAAAAAGTTGTAACATTTCACCTAAAAAAACAAAACTAAAAAGCGAAACCGATAATAAAACCGGCTTCGCTCTTTATATTTCAATTTTTTTATTTTTTAAGCCACGCCTTAAGCTCGTCATCACTCTGCCCGTTATAACGCAGAGAGGGATGAACCGCAGCGCCGCCGCAGATTTCCTTAACCGTCTCTTCCGACTTTTTAGAGCCCGAAGCGGAGCTTGTGCAGAAAACATATACGTCCTTGCCTGAAAAGTCATATTCCGCCGCAAATGAGCGGATTATCCTGGGGCAGCTGCCGTACCAAACGGGAAAGCCCAAAAGTATGCGGTCATAGGCTTCAAAGCCCTTAACGTGTGTTGTGACCTTGGGCAGTTCGCTCGTGGCAATTTCCTTGCCCCCTATGGCTATGGCTTTAAAGTAGCTTCCGTAATTCTTTTCGCCCTTGATTTCAAACAGGTCTCCCCCTGTAATGCTCTTAAGCTTCTCGGCAGCCTTTTTTGTCTTTCCCGAAAGAGAAAAATATGCTATTAATGTTTTCATATTATTGAACCTCCTCTTTAATCAGTTCTTCAAGCTCATCAATATCCTTTAAAATGCTCTTTATGCCCTTTTCCCAAAAGGCTTTATCTTTAAAATCGATTCCCGCAAGCCTTCCGACCTCTTCAACACTTAAGCGTCCTGCGGAGGAAAGAATTTTATCGTAAAGGGGAATAAATTCCTGTCCCATATCCTCATACATTGCGAAAAGACTTCTTGCAAACAAATCACCGAAAGCATAGGGGTAGTTATAATAGTTAAAACCCGAGTCATAATAATGGGGCTTGCAGAGCCACATATAGGGGTGGAGAATATTTTCGTCAAGTCCTCCGGCATAGGCTTTTTTCTGAGCCTTGATCATAAGGTCACAGGTTTCTTCAAGTGAAAGGCTTCCCTTTTTTCTTTCTTCAAAGAAGCTGTCTTCAAACAAAAAGCGTGAATATATGTCGATAATGCTTTGAAGCTCACCTGAAAGACGGCTTTCCTTAACGGTCAAAAGCTCACTGCCCTTGAGTATTTTTTCACCTCTTGCGAAAGCCAAGTTTTCACAGAAGGTTGAAGCCGTTTCGGCTAATGTCATAGGGTAGTCGGAGTTTATGGGGGTTTCACCCTTCATTGTCTCGTTTTGATAGCCGTGACCCATTTCGTGGGAAAGTGTAATTATATCCTCAAAATTGCCCGAAAAATTCATCATTATGCGGCTTTCTTCAATATCCTTTATATATTCGCAGTAGGCTCCCCCAACCTTGCCCTTGTGAGGGAAGGGGTCAACCCAGCGGCTGTCAAGAACCTTTTCCGCAAATTTCCCCATTTTTTCCGAAAAGCCCGAATATGTTTCCTTAACAAATTCCGACGCTTCTTCAAAAGTAAATTTAAGCTCGCTTTTTCCCACCGGGGCAAACAGGTCATAAAAAGGCAGCTTATCCTTTCCCAAATAATCGGCCTTAATTTTGTAAAATTTGTTAAGACCGTCAATGTTGTCATCTACAGCCTTAAACATAGCCTTTAAAATGTCAAGGTCAATACCTGCGTCAAAGGCTGACTTTTCAAGAGGTGAAGAATATCCCCTTAAACCGGTCTCGTTTATAACCTCGCCTTTTATGGCATTAAGGCAGGCATTTCCCTCTTCAGCTATTTTTTCATAGGCTTTAAGCTCCGCTTCATAGGCTTTTTTTCTTAAATTCCCGTCGGCATTGTAAGCCATAGACCTTGTTTCCGCAAGGGGAATATTTTCGCCTTCAACGTCGCAGGTAAGCCCTGAGGTCAGGCTCTCCCAAAGCTTCTCCCATGCCTTTGAGCCGGTTGTTTTAAGCTTCGCCGCAAGCTCTTCCCCCTTTGCCCCCAAGCTATGAGAAGCCTTTGCCTTTTCCGTCTTTAAAAAGTTCAGGTGTTCCGAAATAACACGGTTTTTTTCAAGGCTGTCTATATCGATTCCCTTTAAATATTCGCCGAAAAGTCCTTCCGAAGAAGCAGAAGAAGCCGCTACGGCGCAGACCCTGTCGAAAAGCTTAGCCGCCTGTTTGTTCCCCGAATCTACGGAAAGAATAAAGTTGAGATAAGCTGAAATTTTATTATAAAGCAGGGCTTCGTTTACAAGCTGTATATATTCGCTTATGACCTCAACAGGCTCTGCTGAAGGGATTAGCTTCTCTTTGCAAAAGGCATTTATTTCTTCAAGCTTTTTTGAGTACTTTTCAATGTCATTTATGAGTTTTTCATCGTCGGGCGACTTATAAATATTTTCAAGCTTCCACTGAATTAATTCCATTTGTTCAAAACTTCCTTTCAAACATTTGAGTTATTATCTCTCGAAAAGTCTGTTTATAAACTTATATCCCTCGTCAATATAATTTCCGCTTGCCTTGCCCTCTTTTTCGTTATATTTATGGGTTTCGTTTAAGGGCTTTGTGCTGTCGTATATCATATAGGGAATAGGCTCGCTTGTGTGGGTTCTGCAGGCAATAGGTGTGGGATGGTCAGGCAAAACAGCCATTCTGAAGTCGATTCCTGCTTTTTCAAGCTCTGTTCTGACAATTTTAATTACTCTTTGGTCGAGATTTTCAATAGCCTTGATCTTCTTTTCGATACTGCCCTGATGACCCATTTCGTCGGGAGCTTCAACGTGTATGTAAACAAAGTCATAGCCCTCTTTCAAAGCCTCTACAGCCGCAAGAGCCTTTCCCTCATAGTTGGTTTCAAGACCGCCGTTTGCCCCTTCAACCTCAACAACCTTCATTCCTGCGCCTACGGCAATTCCCTTAAGCAGGTCAACAGCCGAAATCATAACGCCCTTTTTTCCTGTTTTGTCTTCAAACCTGTCAAGAGCCGGCTTTGTGCCTGCGCCCCAGAACCAAAGGCAGTTGGCTTTGTTAAGTCCTTTTTTGGCTCTTTCAACATTAATTGGGTGATTGTTCAAAATGTCATAGCTTTTCTTCATCATATCCAAGAAAGCCTTTTTCTCAGGCAGATATTCCCCTATTTTTTCGCCTAAATGGTCGTGGGGCTGTGCAAAATCGGTTACCTCGCCGCCTGCCCAAATAAGCAGATGGCGATAGCTCGTTCCCACATAAAACTTAAATTCGTCTGTTTCAAGCTCTGCCTTAACGGCGTTTAAAAGAACAGCTGCGTCCTCAGTTGAAATCTCACCTGAGCTGTGGTCGATAATGGTTCTTTCGCCGAAGTCAATTCCTTCTTCCTCGGATATGGTAACAATGTTTGTTCTTATAGCAATATCCGTTGACTTCATATCAACGCCAATTGAAAGAGCCTCCAATGGAGATCTTCCGCTGTAATACTTTTTGGGGAAATATCCTATAACAGACAGGTTTGCAGTGTCCGAACCGGGCTTCATTCCGTCGGGAACGGTTTTCAAAAGTCCTATTTCAGACTTAGCCGCCAAAGCGTCCATTTCCGGCGTGTTCGCATATTCAAGGGGAGTTTTGCCGCCCAAGCTTTCAATTTCCCAGTCCGCCATTCCGTCGCCTAAAACAATAACATACTTCATTTTATATAAATCCTCCTGCATTAAGTTTTATCTTTCATTTACATGTCAAAGACTATGCGCGTTTTTGCTTCGCAAAAACACTTATGACCAACTCAAAACTTTTGCCTTTGGCAAAAGCAGGCTAAAGCCTACCCGATTTCTTTCGGGTTTCAGACGTTTATCAACGCCCCATTCAGTAGGGTTCAAAAGTTTTGCCTACGGCAAAACCCGTGCTTTGCACGTCCCGATTTCTTTCGGGTTTCACTTGAGCCCCCTACTGAATGGAAAGTAAGTCCCCACCGCCTGCCGACAATTTGTTTCTTCCAAAAGTTAATTTGTTGAAACAAATTGCCGGTGGGCGGGGGACATCCTTTGTTGGTTATAATGATTAATTCTATCACTTAATTAGCTGTCTTTCAAGAGAAAAATTTAATCTTAACTTATTAATAAATTTTAAATGCCTTTTTCAAAACTTTTACATTGACACATAAATTCAACTGATATATAATATTATATGAGAATAATTTTTAATAAGGAGAGGTTTTATGAAGGAAAGCAGAAACACAATTCAAAGGGGGCTTGTTTTAAACGCAGTAAAAACCTTAAACTGCCACCCCACCGCCAACGAGGTATACAGCGAGGTTATAAAAATTGCTCCGAACATAAGCCGTTCTACGGTATATCGAAACTTAAACCTTCTGTCTGAAAACGGCGAAATCATTCATATAAAGCTGCCCGACGGCGCAGACTGCTATGACTGCCGAACAGATAACCACTATCACGCCCACTGCCGAATTTGCGGAAAGGTTACAGACGTAAATATGCCCTATATTTCCGACTTGCTTAAAAATATAAGCCCCGACGACGATTTTCACTATGAAAGCCATTCGCTGATTTTTATAGGGGTCTGTAAGGAGTGTGCAAATGAGTAATGCTTTTCGTGCGCCGACAGGCTCCCCTTTTAAGGGGAGCTGTCACACGAAGTGTGACTGAGAGGTATGCTCCATTGGCACGCTACTTAGCGGCACTGCTTAGTAACTCCATTAGGAAAGCACCCTATCGCCTGTCGTCAAGGCTTTTTCTGTACATTTACTTCAGCCTGCGGCGAAAGCAAGATGTACTCCAAACCGCATTTTTCAAAATCCCCGTAACAGGTACGGCGAAAACCATTCCCCAAAGCCCGAAAAGCTTGCCCCCTACAGCCAAAGCAATTATTACCGCCGGAGGAGAAAGCTCCACCTTTTCCCCTACTATTTTAGGTGCAATAAGACATGAGTCAAGCTGCTGAAGGGCAATTATGCCAATTGCGGCATAAACAGCCTTTAAACCGTCACCCGACAGAAGCGCCGAAAAGACAGCCAGTGTGAAGCCCACTATTGCCCCAAAGTATGGAATAATGTTTGAAAAGCCCGATATAGCCCCTATGACCACCGCAAATCTGACCCTTAATATAGTCAAAACGGAGGCTATAAGAAGGCTCATTATAAGTGCGTCTGTCAGCTGACCCCTTATATAGCCCGAAAAAACGGAATGGGTTTCAAAAGCCGCTCCCTTTAAGACCCTATAAGCTTTTTTCGGCAGAAGCCTTTCAAAAAATGCCTTTGTGCCCCTTAAAAATTTTTCCTTATCCAAAAGAAAATAAAAGGCAACCACAAAGCCCAGAAGTAAATTCAGCAAAAAGCTCCCTATATCAGGGGCTTTTTTTAATGCGGCGTTTGTAATTCTCTCGGAGCTGTCCCGGAAATAAGCCAAAGCCTCATCAGTATATGCCGAAAAATATGAATAAAGCCCTCGTTTTTCAAGAAAACCAATCAAATTATCATACATAGCATTAAGTTCGCCTACGCTGTCGGAAACAAGCTCGTCAAAGGGCACAGCCCGACCTACAGACCTAAAGGCAAAAAACAAGCCCAAAGTGGCAAAGCCTATTATAAGGGCATAAACCGCCGTAACCCCCAACACTCGCCTTTTGGTTTTAAGCTTAAGTCTTTTTTCGATTTTTTCCTGAAAATAGTCACAGAAAGGGTCAAGAAGATAGGCTATAACAAAGGCAATAACAGGCAGCGAAAACACAGAAAACGCCCTGCCCGAAATTCGGGCAAGGCACATAAAAACATCGTCAATATTTGCAATAATAATTACGGCAATATCCACCGCTTTTTTAAGAGCATAAAAAACAATCAGTGTAAAAACAGCATAAAGGGAAATCTTAAGATACCTTTTATCTATCAAATTATTCAACTTCCTTTAAAATCTCGCAAACCAGCCTGAATGTCCTTTCTGTTGAAGAAATTGACAGTCTTTCATCGGGGCTGTGAATATCCAAAATATCAGGTCCCATTGAAATCATATCCAGATCCGACTTTTTACCGCCTAAAAGTCCGCATTCAAGCCCGGCGTGAATAATATCCACAACAGCCTTCTTATTATAAAGTCTTTCATAAACTCCGCACACAAGAGGACGGATATAAGAGCTTTCCTTATATTCCCAAGCGGGGTAGTCTCCTCTAAATTCAGCCTTACCTCCGGCAAGCTCCGCTCCGCAGGCAATAAGTGTTTTCAAATATTCCTTGCGGCTTTCAACGGCACTTCTCAAAGCACAAACAAGCTTAAACTCGCCGCCCTCTGTTCTCACAGAACCTATGTTGTTGGATGTTTCGGGCAAGCCCTTAATGCTTCCGCTCATATTTACAATTCCGCAGGGAATAAGCAGAATTGCGCCTAAAACTCTTTCAAGGCTTTCCTTTTCGAAAATCTCTTCGCAGTCTGCCCCTTCCTCAGCTCTTACCTTAATTTTTGGGTCGGTAGCCGAATATTCAGCCCCAAGCTCGCCGTTTAAGGCATAAAGAGCCTTGTCAAGCCCTGTTTTGTCGTCGCAGAATATATAGGCAAAGCTGTCTCTGGGAATTGCGTTGTCCTTAGAGCCGCCCCAAAGACCGCCAACCTCGATTTCGGTATAAGCCCCTATATGCTTAAGGCTTCTTGCCAAAATTTGGTTTGCATTTGCTCTTTCTTTATTAATATCAACTCCCGAATGACCGCCCTTAAGCCCTTCCACAATAAGCTTATAGCCTGTCTTGAAAGAAGGCTTTTTGAGGTTCAAGGGAATAGACACCTCTGCCCTTGCCCCTCCGGCACAGCCTGCTGTGAAAACTCCCTCTACCTCAGAATCAATGTTAAGAAGAAGCTTTCCTCTTAAAAGGTCTGTGTCAAAGGCTCTTGCTCCGAACATTCCCACCTCTTCGTCAGTGGTTATAAGCACCTCCAAAGACGGATGTGGAATTGTGTCTGAGTCCAAAATTGCCAAAGCCATAGCTACAGCCACACCGTCGTCTGCTCCCAGGGTAGTGCCGTTTGCTCTAATATAGTCTCCCTCAAAAATAAGATCGATAGGGTCTTTCAGAAAATCGTGCTCCACTCCCTGATTTTTCTCACAAACCATATCCATATGCCCCTGAATAATAACCCCCTGTTTGTTTTCATAGCCGGGTGTTGCTTCCTTACGGATAAGCACGTTCAGGGCTTCGTCCTGAAAAACCTCGAGACCTCTTTCCTTTGCAAAGCCTACGAGATAGTCGGAAACACCCTTTTCGTTGCCCGAGCCTCTGGGTATTTTATTCATTTCGCCGAAAAAATCTATAACCTTTTTACAAAAAAGTTCATCAGTATTCATTTTGTTCACCTTTCAACACACAAAAAAAATATTATAATTAGTATTCCTAAATTAAATATGTTTATACAGCTCTGAAATAATTTCCGCTGTTTTGTCAATACCGAAGGTTGACGTGTTTATAACCATATCGTAATTTTCGGCTTTTCCCCAAACCTCGTCTGTGAAGTGGTTATAGTGGTTGGCTCTCGCCTTGTCATTCTTCTTAATCTGAGAAATTGAAGCGTCTCTGTCAAGCTTATAAACCTCTTTTATTCTTTTAACCCTTGCTTCATAGTCTCCGCAAAGGAAAATATTAAAGGTTTTAACCTTGTCCTTTAAGAAATAGTCCGCACATCTGCCCACAATAACACAAGGACCGTCCTTGGCTATAGACTCAATAATTTCCTTCTCCACAATATAAATTTTATCGGTAACGGGCAAATCCGAGCCGCCGTTGGCATAATACTGACCTACTGCAAGGCTGTATAAAAGACTGTTTGAAATTTTCTGTTCATTCTTTTTTATAAAGTCAACGTGATAGCCGCTTTTTTCAGCCGCAAGGTTTATAAGCTCCTCATCATAAAAGGGTATGTTGAGCCTTTTTGCCACCTGTTCTCCTATTATTCTTCCTCCGCTGCCGTACTGCCTGCTTATGGTAATTACTGTATTATTATCATTCATAAAACAGCCTCCTTTTGATATGTTTTATTCATCATAAAGCGTAAACTTTCCTGTTTGGTTGTGATAATGCCCTCCCAAAACAACAAGTCCGCTCTTTTCTTCAAGTTCCTTTATAACAGGGCTTTGCCTGATTTTATTAATACTGTTGAAAACATTAAGCTTTTCACATTTTTGAGGATCTCTTTCATCTCCTACGGCTTTCAAAATTTCATCCGCAATGTGTTTAACACAGCCTTCGCCGCCGCCGGAAAGAGCCGCTTCAACCGCTCCGCAGACGGTATGACCCACTACCAAAATAAGCCTTACCCCCAAATGCTCTGCGGCATATTCTATACTGCCCAGTTCAAAATCCCCCACTACGTTTCCGGCGGTTCTGACAGTGAAAAGCTCGCCTATGCCCGTCATAAAAATAAGCTCGGGAATAACTCTGCTGTCGGAACAGCTGACTACAACGGCGTAGGGCTTTTGTCCGTCAATATGGGTTAAGTGCCTGATTTCTTCAGACACGTCCCCTCTGCCCTCTGCCGCAAGCATATATTCCGCATTTCCGTCAAGAAGCCTTTGAAGCGCAGAGCCTACGTCCGCCACATCTATATTATGCATACTTTCCCCTCCTTCTCGGTTTCGCAAAAATGCTTACATTTTGCGAAAAGTTCAAGACAGAACTGTTAAATCTTCCGCAAAAGCAAACCATTGCGAATTTTAGTTTTAATACATCTCTGTAACTGACTATATTTTGTTGTGTATATTATACAACAAAGACGCAAATAAATCAACTGTTATTGGTGAAAAAATCCACCTTCAAACTTGTCACCCTTACGCCCCGAATTTCATAAGCTACACTATGAGAACGGGCAAATGGCTTTAAAATTCTTATATTATCAATAAGGAGGCATAAATATGAGCGCTTTTAATTTTGACGGCTGCGGCTGCGGCTGCGGCTGTTCCGGTTCAGACACACAGGACGAATGTTTAAAGGGCGGACTTAAAGACGAATGTCTTATTGCCTTTAAGGTATATGACTTTTTCAGAATACAGGAATGTTTAACACAGGATGTTTTAGGCTATTCAAGAGCCGCCGAGGATATAACCCTTGGCGAAAACGGAATTTGCTCAGGGGAAATAATTATTCCTCCCTCAGACGCCGCTTCGATAACAATCGAGGATTTGGAGATTTCAAGCGTAAACGTACTAAATAAGAAGAAAAATGCACTGAGAAACGGCTATTATGACGTTGACCTTCAGTTCATATTCGTCTATAACCTTGTTTTTTCAACCGTTTCAGGCTGCCGCATAGCAGAGGTGCCTGCTACAAACACATTTTCCACAAAGCTGACGCTTTTCGGCTCAATCGACACAGACGTAAACCTTTCCACCGACCTGTTCGGAGGCTGCGGCTGTTCAAACACAATCGGTCTTGAAGCCAACCCCTTTATTTGGGTTGAAAGCAAGGCTGTGGCTTTGGCGGCAGACCTGGTTTATCCCAAAGGGGGCAGACGTGAAACAGGCAGCAACGCCATTGCTGTAAAAGCCACAATCGGACTTTTCGCCATTGTTAAGCTTTTCAGAATAGTCAATCTTTTGGTTGCATCAAGGGGCTTCTGCATACCCGAGGAAATTGAAAGCATATCATCAACAGACCCCTGCGACTTCTTCGACAGCTTAGACTTCCCTATGGATTCCTTTGCTCCGCCTCAAAAGCCCGAGTTTGAAGCAGGAATTTCCTCAAATATTCCCGCTGAGGTTTCCGCCGATGAAGACAGCGAAAACAGCCGCAAAAAGTGCTGCTGCAGCTGTGACTGCGACTGCTGAAAATCATAAAGCTCTCGGTTAAACCTTTTCGGTTTAGCCGGGGGGTTGATTCGCAGTAAGAA
>JAJPZT010000008.1 GCA_021204175.1 Clostridiales bacterium
CCCCCCAATAAGCATAATATATACCGTTATAGATGAAAAAAAAAAGACTCTGGTCTTTTTTCTCAAATATGATAGAATTGAATAAACAATTGATAAATAATCAAAGATGGAAACCGCCCCACCTCTCAGCCGCTTTCAGCGGCAACTCCCCTCAAGGGGAGGCTTGTCATTTCCTTTAGATATTCGCCATTCAAGGAAAAGCTGTCACTGTCAAAATCCTTAAGTTGACAGCATTGCCTCAAGGGGAGCTTTATCGTTTCCATTAGTCATAAGAAAGGATAAGAACATATGAACACCATAACCCTTAAAGCTCCGGCGAAAATAAACACAGTTTTAGACATAAAAGGGCTTTACCCCAACGGCTACCACATTTTGGATATGATAATGCTGAGCATTGATCTCTGCGATGAACTCAGCTTAACAAAAATCCCTGAAAACGAAATAAAGCTTTACATAAGCGGCTCGGAGATTGCCGCAGACAGTTCAAACCTTGTGTATAAAGCCATAGACACAATGAAAAAGAGATATGACATAAAGACAGGTGTTAAAGCCGTTCTTGAAAAGAAAATACCCTCTTCCGCAGGCTTAGGGGGCGGCTCGGCAGACTGCGCCGCAGCCATAAAGGGAATGATTAAGCTTTTCGACATAAAGGCTGAAAGCAGCGAAATTTACTCCATCGGCAAAGCCCTGGGAGCAGACGTTCCCTTCTGTCTCTATCAAAAGTGCGCAAGAGCAGAGGGCATAGGTGAGATTTTAACCCCCCTGCCCGACCTTCCCCCCTGTTTCATACTTTTGGCAAAGCCCTCCGAGGGTATGCCCACGCTTAAAGCCTTTAAGGAATATGACAGGCTTGAAAACAAAACCCACATTGACACCGAAAAGGCTATAGAATGTATGAAAAAAGCCGACCTTAAGGGTATTTGTGAAAATATGGGAAACGTTCTTGAAGCCGTCACAATAAAAAATATTCCCGTTGTGGGAGAAATCAAAGCGGAAATGATAAATCAGGGGGCATTGGGTGCACTTATGAGCGGCTCAGGCTCGTCTGTTTTCGGCATATTTAAAGACGAAGCAGCCCTGAATAAAGCATACTCCGTCATTAAAGAAAAATTTAATTTGTCTGAAATATTTATGACTCAACCTCTCGAAAACTCTGAGTGCGGCTCTTTAGATATTTAATATAAATCTCGCCCAAATGGCTCAGGTTCGTATTTTTGTGGGTCAGATAGCCTAAGGTTATTTTTTCGTCTGCATCAAGGGGTCTTGCTATAATGTCTGCTCCGTTAAGCTCTTCATTTATGACCCCTGTGCAGATTGTATAGCCGTTAAGCCCTATAAGAAGATTAAAAAGGGTCGCCCTGTCGCAGACCCTTATATTTTTTTTGTGTTCTATAACGCTTAATATTTCCTCTGTAAAATAAAAGCTGTTATAGCTGCCCTGTTCGTAGGAAAAATAAGGGTAGTCCTCCAAATCCTCAAGGGTCACAATGCTTTTTTCCGCAAGGGGGTGGCTCTTGCTTATAAAAACGTGGGGAGAGGTGGAAAAAAGCTCGTGAAAAATCAGGTCGTTTTCTCTTATGAACTTTTTTATTATCTTCTCATTAAAATTGCTTATGTATAAAACCCCTATTTCGCTTCTTAAAAGCCTTACGTCGTCAATAATTTCATGGGTTCTGGTTTCCTTAAGAGAAAAGTCATATTCATCGGCGTTAAACTCTTTAATGAGATCCACATAAGCGTCAACCACAAAGGAATAATGCTGAGAGGAAACGGAAAAATGAAGCTTTCCCAGCTTTCTTCTCAAATATTTCTGCTCCAAAAGCTCAGCCTGTTCGATAACCTGTCTTGCATAGCCCAAAAATTCCTCGCCGTCGGCTGAAATGCTTATGCCCTTGTTATTCCTGTTGAAAATTCTCAAATCTATTTCGCTTTCAAGCTCCTTGACTGCGTTGGTCAGACTGGGCTGAGAAATAAAAAGAGACTTGGCTGCCTCGCTGATTGAGCCTTTTTGAGCTACCGCAACAACATATTTAAGCTGCTGTAAGGTCATAAAATCACCTTCTTAAAAATAAACCTTAATTTCACAAATGTTTCAATATATCATTTGGCTTTTCAAGCAGAATTTCCGCTCCGTTTTCAACCAAAAACTCCTTTGTCTTAAAGCCCCAAAGACAGCTTAAGGTTTTAACTCCGGCGTTCCTTCCTGTCTGAATATCCACTTCCGAATCGCCTACATATATAACATCTTCCTTGTTCACTCCGAACCTATCGATAATTTCCAAAACCGCCGTGGGGTCGGGCTTCTTCGGTACTCCCCCTCTTTCCCCAAGGGCAATGTCAATAAGCCCCTTAAAGAAAAAGTCCGAAAGCTCCTTAACGGCATTATCCGGCTTATTCGATAAAATTGCCGTATTAAAGCCCCTGTTTTTAAGCTCCTTTAATGTTTCCGAAACCCCTTCATAGGGCTTTGTAAAAACGTGTAAATAGGACATATAATAAGCCGAGAAATCCTTTCGGCATTTTTCAAACAAGGGCTCACCATGTTTTGAGCCTGAGCTTCTCTCAATTAAGCGTGCAGCTCCGTTTTCCACGTAGCTTTTTATTGTTTCGACAGGAAGCCTTGAAAGCCCGTTGTTTTCAAGGGCAAAGTTCACCGCTTCAGCCAAATCCCCTATTGTGTCAAGAAGTGTTCCGTCTAAATCAAAAATCACAGTATTCAAAAA
>JAJPZT010000010.1:0-5614 GCA_021204175.1 Clostridiales bacterium
TGTCTTGGATAATCCTATTCGGGGAAAACCCAAACTGGAAAAACCCCCACAAATAAATACTAAAATAAATAAATATTAATCTTATCTTATCATATCATATCTCTCTTCTCCCCTCATAGAGAGAGTGAGAAGAAAAACGATAAGATACGATAAGACTTAAAGAATTGCTTTAACTGATAACAGACATTATTGCTTTTCGTTGAGTTTATACTGCCTGTTGAGATAAACTGTAAAATCACTCGTGTCGGTAATTAACGTATTCCAAAAACCGTTTTGTTGCAAGAAAAGCGGTTTTTCAATCTTGCAAGGCAATTCCGGTGTCTCTGTAGGCAGGAACGTCAATTTCATTTGCGATAATGCGGTAGGATATGCGCTTTAGGATAAGTTTCGGCAGCATACTTATGCCAAGCATCCTTCAACCGTAGACATTACAGCATAGTTGCCCCATGTGATGAAATGTATCTTTAGAGGAAAACCGTTTCGCTCAAAATTCTCGGATATTTCAGCTTTTGTTCCATTTCCAAGAAGTATAAAAGGCTCGCTGTACAGAGTCGAATGTGAAGCTGATATTGGGGTAAAAAACAGACTGCCGATAAAATGAGTAACGGTCATTTTATAGCAGTCTGCTTGTATATTAATATTGTTTTAGGGGAAAAGCATGGGTTCTAAGTCTGCCAGAGCCTGGGGATAGTCGAAGGTGGCACTCATACCGAAAAGCATATAATCTACATCGTAAACTCTGCCTTCTTGAACGGCTCGGAAGTGCTTCCAAATGTCATTTTCGGAGAATTCCTTTTCAAACATTTCAAGGGCTTCCTTGGGTAATCCATGGGCTGTTCTTATAATCACGTCCGGGTCTTTAGCGAGGATTTCTTCGGTATTTACAGTAAGAAAATCCTTTGTATCATCGTGAAAAACATTTTCACCTCCGGCAAGCTCGACCAGAGAGCCGGCATAGGAGTTTTGGGTTGCTACGAGATAGCTGCCGGGCAAACCCATAAGCACAAGAACCTTGGGCTTTTCACCGCTGTGCTTGCTGCTGTAGCCTGCCATAAACTCATTGTATTCGGCAACAATTGCCTCGGCTTCTTCACTTTTGCCGTATTTGTCGCCTATGAGCTTAACGCTGTCATACAGACCTTTTACGCTTCTCAAATTCAAAAAGGTTGAATTTACGCCTATGTTATCATACTGAATTTTTAAATCGCCTTCGAGAGTATCGGGGGTTAATACGTCTGTGGGATTAAGGCTTTTTATTATTTCCATATCAGGTGACATAGGTGTTCCCACCGTTGTTACACCGTCATACCTTGAAGCTATGGCGGGAACTGTTGTTTCGGGAACTCCCACAAGGCTTAAGCCCAGTCTGTCGGTTATGTCGCAGATTGAAGCTGAGGTAGCTACAATTCTTGTTCCATCCGGGGCTGTAGTTTCCGCAGGCTTGTCAGCATTTGCGGCAGCTTGGCTGTTCGTCTGTTTTACTCCGGATTCGGCTTTTTCCATAATTTCCTCATTTACTTTTTCACCGGAAGAGCCTTCCTGTGCTGCTGAGGTTTCTTCAGCCGAAGGGTCTTCGGAAGCTGCTTCTTCCTCTGTTGGGTCAGCATCGGTTTCCGAAGCAGTTTCGGTTTCTTCTGTTGTTGTGCTTTCGGAAGTTAATTCCTCCGAGCCGCCTCCGCAGCCTGTCATGAATGAAAGGCACAACAGAAGAGCAATTAAATATTTAAAAAATCTCAAAATCCGCTCCTCCTTAATTTCCGTAGTATTCCGAATAATTGCTTATCATTGAAGCAACATCCGCTCTTGTTGCGGCAGATGTGTAATCATAGCCGTTTGTGTTCTGCTTTGTTATGATACCGGCTTTGCCTGCCGTAATGACATTTTCCTTTGCCCATTCGCTTACGCCTGTTGTGCTGGGGGAAATGCTTTTTGTTTCAAGGGCTGTTCCCTTGTAAGCTGCATATTTAACAAGAATTATTGCCGCCTGTTCACAGGTTACGGGACTGTCGGGGCTGAATGTTGTTTCACTCATACCGTTTACAATTCCGTTTTCATTTGCCCATGCAATGTAGGGAGCATAATATTTTGAATTATCAACATCTGAAAAAGTACAGCTGCCGGAAATTTCCTCACCGCTGAGTCTGCCTAAAACAGTTACAAACATACCTCTTGTCATAGATGAATCGGGTTCAAAGGTGATTTGAGTTGTGCCGCTGAACAAGCCCTTGTTTACAACGCTTTTGATTTCACTTTCAGCCCAGTGACCGCTTATGTCCGTCAGTTTGTCTCCCGGCTCTTCAGCTGTAATTTCTTCTTTTTCTTCCTGTTGGTCAAGGCTGCCGTCGGAAACTTCTGCTGTTGACAGGTCACAATTCCAGTAGAAGCAAACATCTCTGCCCATAGGTGCAACATACATCTGCACTCTAATGTAGCTGTCTGCCGAGGTCGCAGTAAATTTTATGTCCGCACTGTCATTTGATGAGCTCTCTTTTAATATAACATATGTCACGTCCTCGTAGCTGCCTTTGGGTTCTGTTTGAACCGCAAAGCGGATATTTGAAAGATTGCTGTATAAAAGCATACGCATTGTTATAACAGCGCCCTCGTCTGTCTGCTCAATAACAGCCTTTTCATAAACTGCACTTCTGCACATTCCTTCGCCTAACTCTGTGTTGGCGGTGCCGCCGTCATCGGTTTTTCCTGTGTCGGGGTTGAGATAGCTTGTTGCTGTAGCGACAGTGTATGTGCCGTTTTCTAAGCCTTCCGCTGCCCATGAATTTATTGCCGTTGCTCCTGCTGTGATAACCAAAGCAAGAGCAAATGAAGCCGCTTTTTTAAATATTTTCATATTGTTGTTCCTTTCTTCATATTTTTTAACAATGTTTTTAACCCAATTTGGGAAGGCTGATTTCTCAGCCTTCCCGAAACAAAGGGGTAAATTATGAAAAAACTAAAGTGTTTTAGTTTTTATCAATTTTGTTTACATATATTCGTCAATAAATCTTAAAAGCATAACTGCAATCTCTGCTCTTGTGGCTTCGCCCTTGGCATCAAAGCTGCCGTCTGTACGTCCGTTTATGATACCTGCGGCTGCAAGTGCATTAACGCTTTCCTCTGCCCAGCTGCTTATTTCATTGCTGTCGGTGAAGTTCGTGGAGTAAATGGTTTTAAGTTTAATGCCTTCACTCTCGGCAAACTTGCAGAGAATAAGTGCCATTTGCTCTCTTGTAATATTGCTGTAGGGAGCAAATGTATCTTCGTCCATACCCTTTACAATGTCATTTGCCGCTGCGTAGCCAACGTATGAATAGAAGTAATCATCGGAATTTACGTCACTAAAGCCTACTTCATAATACTTGTCAGTATCAATTCCCTTAAGTCTGCCCAAAACGGTTACAAACATAGCCCTTGTTGTGGAAATATCGGGGCCGAAGGAATTTTCGTCAACACCGTTAAACAGTCCCATTTCAGCCGCTCTTATGATATAGTCTTCTGCCCAGTGACCGTCAATATCGTCAAACAGCTGTCCGTCTGCTTCGGCTTCTTCCTCGGAAATTTCAAGCACCTCTGCAATTTCTTCTGTCTCTTCTGTGGGAACTACCGCAAAAAGACCGAACTCTTTAACAGTAAGAACATAATATTCACCGTCATCGGAAATTTCATATTCAAGCTCTGTTAAGTAAGCTTCTGAACTTTCCTCTGAAACAACTCTGTAAATAACAACATTTTCGCCGTATGCTTCTATAACAGGAATATAAACCTGCAAAGTGCCGTTAGGTGTAACTTCCTCGCCGTCCTCATCTGCTGCACTTATAGAGTAAAGTGTAAAGTCACTGTCAATAAGACTGTCCGCTGTGTCATAATCGTCGCCGCTTTCAACAGCCGCTGCAGAGAATGTCACATCATCGTCAAATACATAAGAATCAGCAACAATCTTAATTCCCGTATCTTCACTTGTTACATTTGTTGAGCTTGTGCTTGAACTGCCTGAGCCTGAGCTGCCTGTGGCAGTTGTTGAATCGGGGGTAAGGGTTGCAGAGCTTTCAGCCGCTGTCATATCACTCCACGAAAGCTTAAGCCTTGCGGAAATATAACCGCCGTCGTTTTCGGTAATTCCGTCCATTGGCGTATAGGGTACGCTTATTTCAACAGGTATGTATTCGCTTTCAAGGTCTGTTGTTGTAAAGCTGAAGAGAGTAACATAGCTGAATGTATGAGCCGTTCCGTCATATTTTGTGTTTGTGGTAAACTTAGCTGTATCTTCAGCTGAAATTGTTACATCGCTGCTCTTTATGCCCTGTAAAGCCGATGTATAGCCGCTGACCGATACAGGATTTGTTGCAATCTGAACCTTGGCTTTTGTTCCGTTTTCAGTTACTGTTACAAGAGCCTGTCTGTTATTTTCAAAGGCTGAATCGCCCATGGACTCCTGATCTAAGTTGGCATTCCAAAGATGAATTTCCATCCAGTATTTGCCGTCTGTTATTTCACTGACGCTTGAACTGTCACTGCCGGCGGAAGATGAATTAAATCTAATGTCGGCGGAGCTTACGGCTGAGGAAACACCGTCCTTAACTGCCACTGCATAAATCGTAACAGTCTCACTTGCTCCCGTTACAGTAAATTCGCCGCTGTAAACATTTGAGCTTTCCGAAGGAACTGAGCCGTCTGTTGTATAGTAGATTTCAGCCCCGTCGTCTGCTGTTATGGTGACCGTAATGGATTGATTGTTTTTGGGAGAAGTGTCCGAAACGGAAATAGTGGGGGAGTTGACATCTGTTTCTGTGTCCGTATCTTCCGCAACAACCGCATTTGCCCAGTCAAGCTCAAGTCTTGCGGCTTGGTCGAAGCCCTCCATAGCATCTGAGCTTATGCGGATGTAAATAACATCTTCCTGTTCGCTGTCTCTTTCCATTATGAAGGTTTTGGGAAATTCATAGGTTGTTTCGTCGCCGCTTGTGTAGTTAAGACCGTAGTCTGTAAAATATTCGGCTATGTCGGCAGAAATTTCATAGTCTGAATCATTCCACCAGTCATAATTCATTGAATCTGCCGATGGGTAGCTCCAAAGCTTTGTTAAGTGGCCGTAAAGCCCTGCATAGTAAACCGCTTTAACGGTAAGCTTAACTGTGCTCTTTCCGTCCTTTACGGTAACAATTGCATTGCCGTCTATTGCGTCGTTGCCCATTGATGTTGAGCCTTGGTTTACCTCGCTCATCATTACAACGGGAATGCTGTAAACAACAGCCTCGGAAGTCTCATCTTCTGAATTTTCTTCAACAGCCGTAAGTGTGTCGGTGTCAATAACAAGTCTTACAATATGTGTCATTGTTCCCACAGGAGTATTTACAACAAGCTGAACATTTTCCACATCGTCTATGCTGTCAAGCTCAACCAAAACGTAATTATAGCCGTCTTCGTCTGTGGACACTTCCAAAGCAGTGTAGTTTTCACCGTCAACTGCCTGTGAAATATCGCCTATCATTGAATTGGTGTAAGCTAATTTTACATATACCTTTCTGTCTGTAATTGTAACGGGAACGGCTTCTGTTGTGAAATAGCTTCCTGCGCTTGATGTCTCGTCAGAATCGGATTTAAGTATTGATATGTCTGC
>JAJPZT010000010.1:5714-8274 GCA_021204175.1 Clostridiales bacterium
TCAAGCTCAACCAAAACGTAATTATAGCCATCATCGTCTGTTGAAACCTCTAAAATAGTGTAATTCTCACCGTCCAAAGCCTGTGAAATATCTCCTATCATTGAATTTGTGTAGGCTAATTTTACATATGCCTTTCCGTCTGTAACTGTAACGGGAACGGCTTCTGTAGTGAAATAACTGCCTGCACTTGATGTTTCGTCAGAATCGGATTTGAGTATTGATATGTCTGCTGTGTAGTCTCCGTCTGCAACATATTTTTTAAGAGTGTCTGTATTAACGGCAACTCTTACGATGTGTGTCATTGTTCCTACCGGAGTATTAACCACAAGCTGAACGTTTTCAATATCGTCAACACTGTCAAGCTCAACCAAAACGTAATTATAGCCCTCATCGTCTGTTGAAACCTCTAAAACAGTGTAATTCTCACCGTCCAAAGCCTGTGAAATATCTCCTATCATAGAATTTGTATAGGCTAATTTTATATATGCCTTTCCGTCTGTAATTGTAACAGGAACGGCTTCTGTTGTGAAATAGCTGCCTGCGCTTGATGTTTCGTCCGAGTCGGATTTAAGAATCGATATATCGGCTGTATAGCTTCCGTCGGAAACCTCTGTACTGCTTTTCGAAACTTCCGTCAGGCTGTCCCAGTAAATTTTTGCAATGCTTACAGCATCAAAATATCCGTTTTCAAAATATAAGCCCTCAAGCTCTCCGGTCAGACTGCTCATTGCCGGAACGTAAATTGTGAAATTTGTATAGTAATATGCGGCATAATCTCCTGTCAAGGGGAATGCCACCTGTGAAACAACCTGTGTGTCCTCACTGAAATAGGAATCTGAATAGTCAATATCGCTTTTTTGAACATCTGCTCCCTCGGTTATTAAACTTCCGCTTGTGTCATTGTTTTCATAATAGCCGTTAAATTCAGTTACATACAAGGGCTCTGTTTCCGTTCCGTTTATAATGCCTGTGGTCAGCGAAATGTTTCCCTCACTGTCAACATTTATTACGGCGGTTATTGTTTCGTTTTCTATAAGGCTGTGAGAAACAGTATCTGTATAAAAAGCAATTTCAACTGCATATTCGCCCTCTGCCAGTTCTTCTGTGGGAAGATTTATTGTTTCATCCTCTACGGCAAGTGACAAGGCGTCTAAAATTGCACTCTTTATGGCATTGCTTGAATAGGTTGCTCCGGAAACTGCATCAACACTGTTTATAGCCTCTGCGTCTGTTGATAAAAGCCCGAGTATGGCATCTATAAGACCCTCTGCCGCCGCTTCAAGCTTAGACTTGTTTGTTTCGGCATATGTTCCCGAAAAGTTAGCCCCTTCAACTGTAATTGCCGTAATATAGCCGTCTGTTACCGTAACGGTTACATTAACATCATATGAGCCGAACTGGTCAACATGGGCTGTTCCCATATAGGTTTTCACCGTACTCTCTTCTGTTAAGGAGCTGTAGTCTATGGCAAGATAGGCGTTTTGAGCCGAGTTTATTGCAGCTATAAACATATTTACATAAACGCCGTCGGTACTGTTGTCGGGAATGTCAAAGGTGATTTGAGTAATATTGCCGTCTGCGTCAGTACCTGTTATTTCGGCATCAAGGGTATCACCGCTTGCCGAGCTGCCCTGATAAATTTTCCACTCAGAAGCCCAGCCGCTTATTGTGCCTACGGTTACTGCCTGTAAATTTACGGAAAGCTTCGCCGAACCGTCACTGTTTACCGTTAAAACAGCACTTTCTATACATGAAGCCGCCATAGAATCATTTGAAATATTACTTGCATTTTTAAGTGAAACATCAATATCATATTCGCCGGCTTCAAGTTCAGCCTGAGCAGAGCCGAATGAATAAGTGACTGCCGCAAGAGTGTCTGTATTAACGGCAAGTCTTATAATATGCGTCATTGTTCCCACAGGGGTATTAACCACAAGCTGAATATTTTCAATATCATCTATACTTTCAAGTTCTGCTAAAACATAGTTATAGCCCTCATCGTCTGTTGACACTTCCAAAACAGTGTAGTTTTCACCGTCTAAAGCCTGTGAAATGTCGCCTATCATTGAATTTGTGTAGGCTAATTTTACATAGGCTTTTCCGTCAGAAACTGTAATTGGAACGGATTCGGTTGTGAAATAGCTTCCTGCACTTGATGTCTCGTCGGAATCGGATTTAAGAATCGATATATCGGCGGTATAATTTCCGTCTGCCACATACATTTTAAGAGTATCTGTATCTATGGCAACTCTTACAATATGTGTCATTGTACCCACCGGAGTATTAACCACAAGCTGAACATTTTCAATATCGCTTACACTGTCAAGCTCAACTAAAACGTAATTATAGCCCTCATCGTCTGTAGATACTTCCAAAACAGTGTAGTTTTCTCCGTCAACAGCCTGTGAAATATCGCCTATCATTGAATTTGTATAGGTTAATTTTACATAGGCTTTTCCGTCTGTTACAGTAATGGGTACAGCTTCTGTTGTGAAATAGCTGCCCGCACTTGATGTCTCGTCGGAATCGGATTTAAGTATCGATATATCGGCAGTATAGC
>JAJPZT010000010.1:8374-17473 GCA_021204175.1 Clostridiales bacterium
GCACTTGATGTCTCGTCGGAATCGGATTTAAGTATCGATATATCGGCAGTATAGCTTCCGTCGGAAACTGTTATCGTTTCGGAACTTCCGCTGTCATCTTCATCTTCATCGGGAATTGCAAGAGAAAGAGCGGACATAACCGCTTCGATTATTGCGTCGGATGAATATGTGGCACTTGTAACTCCGTCAACTGAGTAAATTGCGGAAGCGTCGGAAGCGGAAAGCCCGACCAGTTTTTCCGAAAGACTTTCAGCCGCTTCCTCAAGCTTGGCCTGAGAGGTTTCGTTTCCGCCGTCGCCGTCGACAGTCAAAGCTGTTATAATTCCGTCTTCAACTGTTACCGAAACGGTAATTTCATAGCCGAAATTGGATACTGTTGCCGTACCTGTGTAAACCTTTGCAGAGGTTTCGCCTGAGCTGCCGTAGTCAAAAGCCAAATAAGCGTTTGTTGTCATAGTAACAACATCTACATAAAGGCTGACGTAAACTCCGTCATAGCTGTTATCGGGCAGGTCAAACTCTATGGCCGTTATGTTTCCCTCTGAATCAGTTGTTTCTTCGGCGGCAACAGTGTCGCCGGAAGCGGCTGTTCCCTGATAAACAAGCCAGTTAGTTGCCCAGCCTGTTATGCTGCCCATAGAAACGGAAGTCAGCTCAACCTTGATTTTAGCAGAGCCGTCATCATTTACAGTCATTTCGCCGCCTACAATACAGCTTGCCGCCATAGAATCGTTTTCAATATTGCTTGCATTTTTCATCGATACCCCTATGTCGTATGTGCCGGGGGTAAAGGTCACGCCGTCTGAACCGAAGGCATATTCCGTTTCAGAAGCCGTCAGATCTACGGCACTGCCGGAAGCTGTTTCTTCATCAAGAATATAATTTGATTGATCATTTGTCTCAGCTGCAAAGCCCGTGTTTATGGCAGAAACTGCCATAACCGCCGAAAGAGCAGCCGCAAAATATCTTTTGATTTTCATTGATACCTCCTGATAAATTATAAATTTGTGTTAGCTAAAGCTAACCATGATTTAAAAAAATATAGGCTTTTGCCTAAACCGTTATAACAAACCGTCTGTTTTTGAAGCTTTCTATTTCAAGCTCTACACCGTAGGTTTCCTTTATTGTCTCGGAGGTTATAACCTCTGACGGCTTTCCGTATTTTATGATTTTGCTGTTCTTCATAGCCAAAATTGAGTCGCTATAATAGGCGGCTTGGTTTATATCGTGCAAAATCATAATTATGGTTATTTTATATTCCCTGTTCAGCTTTTTTATAAGACGAAGGGTTTCTATTTGGTTTTTTATATCCAAATAGGTTGTCATTTCGTCTAAAAGCAGAATTTTGGTGTTCTGTGCCAAAGCCATTGCTATCCAAACTCTCTGACGCTCTCCTCCTGAAAGCTCGGAAATTCTTTTCCTGCGAAATTTCTCAATTCCCATTGTTTCGAGGGCAAAATTTATACACCTTTCGTCTTCGGCATAATCTCTCTTGCAGCAGCCCCTATGAGGAATCCGCCCGTAGCTTATAAGCTTTTCAACCCTTATGTCTGCCGGGGCTGAGTTGTGCTGATGCACTATGGCAAGCTCCCTCGCAAACCTTTTCAAGGAAATTTTGTCAATGTTTTCGCCGTTTAGGGTTACAACTCCCTTTTGGGGTTTCAAATTCTTTGACATAACGTTAAACAGCGTTGACTTTCCGCAGCCGTTTGCCCCTATTATGGTTGTTATCTTCTCTCTTTCCACCTTAAAGGAAATGCCTTCAAGTACCTTTTTGCCGCTTTCATATGAAAACTCGATATTCTTAATTTCCATAGGTTTTGTCACTCCTTTTAAGCAGAATAATGAAGAAGGGACCGCCAACAACCGACATTATGACAGCCGGAGATATTTCGTAGGGATAGGCTATAAGTCTGCCGACGGTATCCGCAAGCAGCAGCGTAAAGGCTCCCAAAAGTGCGGAAAAGGGTATAAGCAGCCTGTGTTCGCTGCCCACCAAAATTCTGCCCATATGGGGAACAATAAGCCCCACAAAGCTGACCGCTCCGGCAACAGCCGTTGTTATAGAAGCCAAAAGAACAGCCACCACAGATACAACAAGCCTTAAAGCAGTTACGTTTACCCCTAAGCTTCTTACGGTTTTGTCCTCAAGAGCCAAAAGGTTGCACCTGCCGGAAATTATTACCGCAAACAGAAGCCCTATGATTACATATACCGACAAAAGTCTTACGTCCTGCCATGTTTTCATAGATATGTTTGCATTTATAAGCTCCGATGCACTTGTGTAGCTTTGACCGCTCATTGAGTTGAAAGCACTTGAAAGCCCGGAAAAAACCGCATCTGTCGCCACACCCACAAGAATTATTCTTAAGGGCGAAAAGCCGTTTTTGTATGAAAGGCTGTAAACTAAAATACAGGCTGCCATACCGCCCATAAAAGAAAATACGGGAGTAAAGAAAAACAGCGTGGGAAAATAGGCTATTATAAGGGCACTGACAAAGCTTGCCCCGGAAGATATGCCTATAATACCCGGATCTGCAAGGGGATTTTTAAGAACAGCCTGAAAAAGAACACCGCTGACCGCCAAAGCAGCCCCGGCTAACATTGCAATTATAATTCTTGGGAAACGTAAGTCGCAGATTATGGAAACCGTTTCGTCCGGCTCAACAAAAAGCCCTCGCAAAAGCTGACCGTAGCTGACCTTTAAGCTGCCTGAATTGACCGCAAAAACAAAAAGCCCTATAAGCAAAGCCGTAATTATAACAAAGCTTAAAATTTTCTTATATCTCATGTCATTTAACACACCTCCGAATTAACTTGATTTTAGCATAAAACCTATTAATGATAAGCAGAAAAAAATCCGAATAATTCTGTTAGCTCAGACTAACAAGAATCAAATTTTCCCCATTTAGCAGTTTAAGGAATAATAATTTTCCGATATTACCGAAAGACATTCGATAGTGCCGAAAAACATTATTCCTTAAATTAAGTGAAAATATATATTGTAATATGGAGGTCAATTTGTGCCCGTCAAACAGATTTATTTTACAGTTATCAGTTATTAGGTTAAACTAACATAAATTAGCATTTGCTAACTTACAACTAAAATACCACATATTTTTATTTCTGTCAAGTGCTTTTTCCTTTTTTAAAAAATTTTTGTTGTTTTCTCTGCAAACCTATGTTATACTGATTTTGGCGGAGAAAATACTCTGCCGCAAAGGGGAGTGACGGGCGGTTATTCCTTGCCTTCCTGCTAACATAAGAAAGAGGTGATGCTTATGATTTAGGCATTTGTCTTTGGAATTATGTAAAAAAGGAGGGATTTGTCTATGATAGAGGTTATATATGATATTTATGCTTTTGCTATACTTATTGCTATAGTAATTCGTATAATAAAAATAATTTCAAACATAACAAAAAAATAACCGTCGGGCAACCCAAAAACCTAAACGGTTATTTTTATAACTTTACTATAGGTGAGGGATGACTGCTTTCAGTCATTCCTCTTTGTATTTATATAATACCACAACACCCCAACACTGTCAAGCAAAAATTAAGCCTGCGGCAGAGCCTTAAGCCCTTCAAGATTGAATGTGATTTCTGCGGAAGATTTAGGCATTTTTTTGTTTGTTGCAGCTGCTTTTATTTTAATAACCGCAAAAACAGGCTTATTTAATCTATCTTTTTTGTAATGCATTTTTTCGGTGGGAATAACCCAAATACTGTCACTTTCCACCTTCGCTTTAACCCATTCTCCGTCGGAGCCGGCATAATAAAGCTCGGATAATTTCCCCTTTAAAACCTGAGATTTTTTCGATTTATAATATATTTCCTTAGCTTTTAAAAGCACTCTGTCGTTTTTGCCGTCTATTATAAGTCTTGCGGGGTGAATAAAGCCTTTGTTGCCCATTGAAGGACTTCCGTCATCCTCGTGAACTACCTTAAAGGGCAGATCATAAGCTCCCTTTTCCAAACGGAAAAGACTGTCGGGCTCAGTTCCTTCAGTTACGCTTCCACAGTCATTCTTCCTTATTTCCGCCAGCTTTTCTATAAATTCCTCTCCCAGCATTCCGCAAATTTTATTATATTCCTTTTCACACAGCTCATAGCTTATAGAAAGCTTTTTACAGAATAAGCTGAAAAATTCAAGTCTTTCTTTTTCAATTAAATTTATTATTTTTCGACTGTTTTCCGTCAATTTATATTCACAGCCGAAATCATATTCTGCTTTTTCAACATAGCCTGTATCGCAAAGCTTCTTCAGTGCAATACTGGCGCTTGATCTTTTTACCCCTAAGTAATTGCATATGCTGCTTTGAGAAACCTTTTCTCCTTCAAGAAATTTTATTGCCATAAGGTAATTCAGCTGTGACTTAGTAATATTCATATTATAATATCCCCCTTAAAGCTGCAAGTTGTTTGTTTAGACTAACTCTTATAAGCCTTAGCTAACTGTTTGGATATATAATAATATTTTTTAGTTACTTTGTCAATAAAAATTGCAAAAATCGGTTGACAAAACAAATTTTCTTTTTTATAATTGGTTTAATAAATAAAAAATCTTTTCAAACTTATCAGAATGCCCGTCCTGAATGGTTTGTATTTCTTTTAGTGCAAAAAATCATTTAGGAGGTCTTTTTTTATGCTGAATAAGCGTCTTTTATCACTTATTCCCGACCTAAAGCAAATTGTTTTTAGGTCAGTGTTTTTCAAATGGCTGACACTTATATCAAGCCTTATCATAACAACAGCCCTGTGCATTTTTGTAAACGGCTGTCTTTTTGAAGTAAAATCCCCAAATATATTAATAATTCTGATTGTTATTGCTGTCTGCATAATTTTAAGATGCCGTTTTACTTATCTTTCCGTAAAGGCTTCAACGGAGCTTTCTCAAAAGGCAAAATGCAGACTTAGGGAGCTTGTGTTTTCTCATCTTGCCAAGATTGGTCCATCATACAGCCGTTATGTTTCCACTGCCGAAGCGGTTCAGGTAAGCGTTGAGGGCATAGAACAGCTTGAAAGCTATTTCGGAGCATATCTCCCCCAGCTTTTTTATGCAGCCGCCGCTCCTGTTACGCTGTTTATATTTATATCATTTCTTGATATTTGCTCGGCAGCTGTGCTTTTGGTCTGTGTTCCTTTAATTCCTCTTTCAATTATTTTTGTTCAGAAAATCGCAAAACGGCTTTTGTCAAAATACTGGAACGAATACACAGGCTTAGGTGACACCTTTCTCGAAAACATACAAGGACTTACAACTCTTAAAATCTACGGAGCGGACGAGGAACGTCACAAGGATATGAACATAAAAGCGGAAAATTTCAGAAAAGCAACAATGCGTGTTCTCATTATGCAGCTTAATTCAATTTCCGTAATGGATATTGTGGCTTACGGCGGAGCGGCGGCAGGCATAATAACAATGCTTTACAGATTCGCTGCAGGAAAAACAACCTTTCTTTCCGCAGTTATAATAATTCTCCTCTCCTCTGAATTTTTTATTCCCGTCCGTCAGTTGGGTTCATTTTTCCATATAGCAATGAACGGCTCGGCGGCGGCTGACAAAATTTTTAAAATACTCGATACGGAAATTCCCCGGAGAGGCAGCGAAGGCGTTCCCGAAGATTCGGACGTAAAATTTGAAAATCTCTGCTTCTCTTATGAGGACAACAAGGAAACCCTTAAAAATATAAATCTCGAAACAAAAACAACAGGACTTTACTCCTTTGCCGGAATGAGCGGCTGCGGAAAGTCCACAACGGCTGCACTTCTCACAGGCAGATTGACGGACTACAGCGGCAGTCTTAAAATAGGCGGTACTGAAATAAACAATCTCAGCGAAAAAGCCCTTTTCGAAACCGTCACATTAATAGAACACAACAGCCACATTTTCAAAGGAACGATAAAATCCAATCTGCAGTCAGGCAAAAAGACAGCTACTGAAAAAGAAATGCTTTCAGCCCTTAAAGCTGCCGATCTTTCGGAGTTTTATGCAGCCGAGGGGCTTAACCGCTCTGTTTCAGAGGAAGGCTCAAACCTATCCGGCGGTCAGCGTCAGCGACTTGCATTGGCAAGAGCCCTGCTCCACGATACACCTATTTATATTTTCGATGAAGCCACATCGAATATAGATGCGGAAAGTGAAGAAACAATAATGAAAAATGTCCGCCGTCTTTCCGAGACAAGGCTTGTTATTCTTATTTCCCACAGACTTGAAAACCTAAGAGGCTCGGAGAACATATTTGTTCTCCATAAGGGCGAAATAAAGGAACAGGGAAAATTTGAAGAACTGACAAGCCGAAAGGGGCTTTTTGCGGAAATGTACGGCAAGCAGAAATATTATGAGGAATATGCTTCGGGAGGTGTTCAAAATGAAAAAGAGTAAAAGCAACTTGAAAATAATGGCTGAACTTATTGTTCTTGTAAAGCCTATGCTGCCGGTTATGTTTTTTGCGGTTTTTCTCGGAATTTTGGGCTTTATTGCCGCTTCCGCAATTCCCGTCGGGGGAGTTATTGCTCTTTTAAATAAGTTGGGCTTTCAAACTCCGCTCTCCTTTAAAACAGCTGTAATTGTTATGGCTTTTGCCGCTGTTTTAAGAGGTGTTTTAAGATACGGCGAACAGGCTTCAAACCACTACCTTGCCTTTAAGCTTCTTGCAATAATCAGAAGCAAGGTTTTCGGCGCTTTAAGAAGGCTCGCTCCGGCAAAGCTGGAGGGCAGCGGCAAGGGAAATCTTATTGCCCTTATAACAAGCGACGTTGAGCTCTTAGAGGTGTTCTACGCCCACACAATTTCACCTATTATTATAGCGACTGTTACATCGATAATCTACACTCTTTTTATAGCTTCTTTTTCGCCTGCATTGGCTCTTATCGCAGCGGCAGCATACATTTTTGTCGGCATATTTATCCCTCTGTGGAACGAAAAAAATGTAAAAGCCCCAGGCAGAGACTACAACGAAAACTCCGGTGAGCTTAATACGATTTTTCTTGACAGCTTAAGGGGCTTAAAGGAGCTTATGCAGTATGACTGTGTAAATGAAAAACAGGCTGAAATACTTGAAAAGACAAAAACCCTCGAACAGCTTCAAAACAAGCTTAAATCAAGGGAAGTTAAGACACTTAACATAACGGAAATAACAATATATGTCTTCAACATAATTATGATTTTTTCGGCATTTTCAATGTGTACCAAAGGCATAATACCTTTTTCCTCCGCACTTATCTGCTCGGTAACTCTTATGAGCTCCTACGGACCTGTTACGGCTCTCAGCAATCTTTCAAACAACCTTGCCAAAACCCTTGCAAGCGGCGAAAGAGTTTTAAACCTTTTGGAAGAAGAACCGGAAACAGAGGACAAAACCGACGGCATCGACAAAACCCTGTCAGATGTTGACTGTCAAAATGTTTCCTTCGGCTATGGTGATGTAAAAATTCTTGACGGAATCAGCCTTAAAGCCGAGGAAAACAAAATAACGGGAATTTTGGGCAAAAGCGGCTGCGGAAAGTCAACACTGCTAAAGCTGATAATGCGTTTTTGGGACAAAGACAGCGGCGAAATTTTGTTATCCGGCAGTGAAATAAAGGAAATAAACACAGAGTGTCTGAGACAAAACCAAAGCTACTGCACACAGGAAACCCACCTTTTTAACGATACCATAGCAAATAACATAAAAATCGCCGCCCCCAAAGCCACACAAGCGGAAATCGAAGTGGCCTGCAAAAAAGCCTCTCTCCACGATTTTGTAATGACTCTTCCCGACGGCTACAACACCCAAATTGGAGAGCTTGGCGACAGACTTTCAGGCGGCGAAAAGCAGAGAATAGGCTTGGCGAGAGCCTTTCTTTCCTCCGCCCCAATAATACTTCTTGACGAGCCCACAAGCAACTTGGACAGCTTAAATGAAAAAATAATCCTTAAGGCTCTCTGCGAAAACCATGACAAAACAGTAATTCTCGTTTCTCACAGACCCTCAACCTTAAGCATTGCCAATAAAATTTACAATATCCAAAGAACAGGAGATGAAACATAATGAAAATATTATTCATAGCCGCCGGCTTTATTTTTACAGCCTTGGGTGTTGTAGGGGTGTTCCTGCCCATACTGCCCACCGTCCCTTTCCTGCTCCTTGCCTCAGTATGCTTTGCAAAAGGCAACGAAAAGGTGAACCGTTGGTTTAAGTCCACAAGCCTTTATAAAAACAACCTTGAGGAATTTCAAAAAAGCGGCTCGATGACACTTAAAACAAAGCTCTGTATATTGCTCCCCGTATCGGCAATGCTCCTTTTCGCCTTTCTGATGATGCACAATATTCCCGGCAGAGTTACGATAATCGTGTTGATTGTTTTAAAATATTACTTTTTCATTTTTAAAATAAAAACCGTAAAATGATGTTGAAAATATATTGCAAATATTGAAAAGCAGCTTTACTGTATAAAATCCAATAAAACTACAGCAATGTATCTTTATTTTCTTTGGGAAATCTCAGAATAAAAATCCGCCAAAACTACAAATCTCCCTGCTTCTGATTTTATCTTCAAGAAACAGGGAGATTTTTATTGTTAAAAAATCATATTGATTCGGTTTCCACAAAAATCAGTTCATGCTGTATAAATTCACGCACTCTTTGCTTAATGTTGTTTACTCTGCCAACCCATTCCAACTGGTTACGCTTTTTGAGAGCCTCGTCAACACCTTCACGCTTTTTATACTCTTCAATAAGTATTTCTTCCATTTCAACCGCCTGTTTGTCAATGTCTATTAAATGGAATTGAAGTTTCCCTGTGTTATGGTAGAAAAGAAATCTGTCATTGTCCATTGTGTTTTTCAAAAATCTTTTGCGTTCTTCACCGTACCAGTGGGATAAGGGGTAGTTATAGTCCGGTTTGGGCGGTTCAGGCGGTTCGATTCCGTCACCGAAGGTTCCAAAAAGTATACCGTCAACTATAACAGGTTCGTCTCCGTTTCTGAGCTTTTCAATATCATCAAGCAGTTGGTTGTATTCCTCGTCTGTTAAATAATATTTTTCATCCCTTGCCTGTTTCCTCCTTATAAATTTTATTTTCTGTATTTATTATAATATATAAACAGTTATATAG
>JAJPZT010000101.1 GCA_021204175.1 Clostridiales bacterium
TTCGCATTAAGAATAATATTTCTTTAAAAACCAAAAAAATAAAAAAGCGAATTAACATTGAAATAACACGAGGAACATATGGAAAATTATGATATTTATAATGAAATAAAAGACCGCTGCGGCGGAAATATTTACATAGGTGTGGTAGGTCCTGTCAGAACGGGAAAGTCAACCTTTATAAAATCCTTTATGGATAGGCTTATTTTGCCGAACATAAAAGACCCCGATGAAAAACAGCGCACAAAAGACGAGCTGCCCCAAAGCGGAGACGGAAAAACAATTATGACCACCGAGCCTAAATTTATTCCCGGTGAAGCGGTTAAGGTCACTTTAGACGAAAACACAGAGTTTTCAGTCAGAATGATTGACTGCGTAGGCTATATGGCTGAGGGTGCAGCCGGGCATTTGGAGGGAGACAGCCCCAGAATGGTGGCGACGCCATGGTCTGACGAAAAAATACCCTTTGAACAGGCTGCGGAAATAGGCACAAAAAAGGTAATTGAGGATCACTCTTCAATAGGCATTTTGGTCACTACCGACGGAACTGTTACCGACCTTGACCGTTCCGCCTATGTTCCTCCCGAAAAAAGAGCCGCTTCGGAGCTTTCAGCCCTAAATAAACCCTTTGTTATAATTTTGAACACAAAAAATCCCTCGTCCGCTGAGGCGGTATCCTTAGCAAAGTCTATGGAGAAGGACTATTCCGTACCCGTTATTCCCGTAAACTGTCAAAACCTTAAGGGTTCTGAAATAGAACAGATTTTAAAATCCGTACTTTATGAATTTCCAATAAGCGAAATAAGCTTTGACTTTCCCGGGTGGATAGACCCACTCCCTTTGGAAAACAGCCTTAAATCGGGCTTTGCGGAAACGATTTTAAATATCTATAAGGACGCAAAACGCTTAAAGGACATCGAAAAAATGACCCCGGGGCTTTCTTCAAACGAAAACATAAAAAGCTGGCGGATTGAAAAGCTTTCTCTCTGCGACGGAAAAGCCGAAATCTTAATAAATCTTAATGATAACCTTTTTTACAGCGTTTTAAGCGAAACTACGGGAACGGAAATTACCTCCGACAGGGAGCTTATTTCCACAATAAAGGAGCTGACACAGGCGAAGGAGCAGTTTGACAAAATCAAAAACGCCTTAACCGAAGCCGACGCAAGGGGCTACGGAACAGTTTCTCCCCTAATATCGGAAACGGAGCTTGAAGAGCCTGTTATGTTTAAACAGGGGCTTGGCTGCGGAATAAGGCTTAAAGCCAAAGCAAACGCCCTTCACATAATTAAAGCCCCCATAGAAACAGAGGTGTCGCCTGTTGTGGGGACTGAAGCCCAGACCAAGGATTTGCTTACTTATTTAAAGGAACAATTCAGTCAAGACCCTCAGAACATTTTAAGCTGTCAAATTTTCGGAAAGCCCCTTTCCGACCTTATAACCGAGGGTCAAAACGCCAAGCTTTCCGGCATACCCGACGAAACAAGACAAAAGCTTTGCCAAACAATCACAAAAATTCAAAATAAGGGCAGTGCAAGGTTAATCTGCATACTGCTATAAAAAGTATTTGACAAAACGGCTAAAATATGATAATGTTTATTTATTAAAAAGAGAAAAAGAACTGTGACGGGTTTTAAGCCGGTGTCAAAGGTCGAAATGCAGAGAGAAGTTATTAGGGAATTGATAATTCTTATCATTTCCCTTAGGTGCAAAACTTCATTCGCAGATACCGGAAGCTACGTTCCCTGAGTTCTTTGGGCTGCTCACCCTTAAAGGGGCGCAAGAGGCGGAAAAGCTTTTTTATTATTAACTTTTCCGTAAATTAAGGTGGTAACACGGGTATACTCGTCCTTTGGATGTGTATGCCCTTTTTTGATTATTTCGAAGATTTTCAGGAGGAAAGACAAAAATGGAAAACGTATATGATGTTTTGCTGGAAAGAGGCTTTATTGAGGCTTCAACCCACGAAAAAGAGGTCAGAGAGCTTTTGGGAAAGGAAAAGATCACATTTTATATTGGCTTTGACCCTACGGCAGATTCTCTTACTGCGGGACACTTTTTAACAATTATGGCAATGAGCCATATGCAGAGGGCAGGACACCGCCCCATAGCCCTTGTAGGCGGCGGAACGGTTAAGGTAGGCGACCCTTCGGGCAGATCCGACATGAGAAAAATGCTTACAAACGAGCAGATTAATCACAACTGCGAGGTGTTCAAAAAGCAGCTTTCAAGATTTATAGACTTTTCAGACGGAAAAGCCCTTATGATAAACAACGCCGACTGGCTTGACAACCTTAACTACATCGATTTTATAAGAGAAATAGGAGTTCACTTCTCCGTAAACAGAATGCTTACAGCGGACTGCTACCGCACAAGAATGGAAAAGGGCTTAACCTTCCTTGAATTTAACTATATGCTTATGCAGAGCTATGACTTTCTTGAGCTTAACAGAAAATACGGCTGTAAGATGCAGCTGGGCGGCAGCGACCAGTGGAGCAACATTATCGGCGGCGTAGAGCTTATAAGAAGAGCCGACGGAAATGACGCCTACGGACTGACCTTTAAGCTTTTAACAAACTCACAGGGCGTAAAAATGGGCAAAACCGTTGCAGGCGCAGTTTGGCTTGACCCCGAAAAGACCTCTCCCTACGATTTTTACCAGTACTGGAGAAACATTGACGACGCAGACGTTGAAAAGTGCTTAGGTCTTTTGACATATCTTCCTATGGACGAGGTTAGGAGACTAGGCAGTCTTAAGGACGCAGAAATAAACAAGGCTAAAGAGGTTCTTACCTATGAAGTAACAAAAATCGTTCACGGCGAGGAAGAAGCCAAAAAGGCTCAGGAGGCAGCCCGTTCACTTTTCGGCGGCTCTAAAGACAGCAGCAACACCCCCTCAACAAACATTGACAAAGCCGAAATCGAAAAAGGCATTACCGTAATAGAGGTTTTGGAAAAAACAGGGCTTATCTCCACAAGAAGCGAAGGCAGAAGGCTTATTTCTCAGGGGGGCGTTAAAATAAACGGCGAAAAAGCGGAATCTTTCGACCAAATTATAAACGCAGACGACGTTAAAGACGGAACAATTCTCATTCAAAAGGGCAAAAAGGTATATCACAGCTTAAAGGTAGTTTGATATGGAAAAATATGAAGTAAAAAATATTTACGGAAAAAAGGGCAGTCTCTCTGTCAGAGTTCCGGGGTCAAAAAGCATAACCAACAGAGCGTTATTGACTGCGGCTTTGGCAGAGGGCGAAAGCCTTCTTGACGGAATTTTATTCAGCGATGACACAAGATATTTTATGGGCTGTTTAAAGGCTTTGGGCATAAAGACGGAAATCAGCGAAAGACTTTGCAGCGCGAGAATTTTCGGCTGCGGAGGGAAGCTTCCCGTAAAAACAGCGAAAATTAACGTAGGCAGTGCAGGAACGGCGGCACGTTTTATAACCGCCCTTTTGGCAGTCTGCGACGGCGAGTTTTTTATAGACTCCTCCGACCAAATGAAAAAAAGACCTATGAAGCCCCTTCTTGACAGCCTGACCTCTTTGGGGGCTGAAATAGAATATAAAGGAGCTGAAGGCTTTTTTCCCTTTGTCATAAAGGGCAAAAAACCGGATATAAGCTCAGTAGAGGTGGATATTGACAAATCAAGCCAGTTTTTAAGCGCCCTTCTTATAGTGTCTCCTTTATTCAAAAAAGGTGCGGACATAGCCGTAAAAGGCACTCACGGAATGAATTATGTAAAAATAACCGCCGATATGATGTCCGATTTCGGAGTTAAGGCGGAACGAACCGTTGACGGCGGCTTTAAAACAGAGCCGGGTCAGCACTACATTGGCAGATATTACGAGGTTGAGGCGGACCTTTCAGCCGCCTGTTATTTCTACGCTGTGGCGGCGGTTTTGGGCATTTCCGTAACAGTTAAAAACGTTTTCAAAAACACCGTTCAGGGGGATATAGGCTTTATTAATGTTCTTGAGGAAATGGGCTGTACCGCTGAGGAAACTGAAAGGGGAATCTGCCTTACAGGGCCTAAAGACGGCAGACTTAAGGGTGTTGAAGCGGATTTAAGCGGCTTTTCCGACCAGGCTCTTACCCTTGCGGCAATTGCGCCCTATGCTTCTGGTCCCGTCACCATTAAGGGCATCGCCCACATAAGAGGTCAGGAGTGCGACAGAATTAACGCCATAACCCAAAATCTCAAGGCTATGGGTGTAAAAACCGAGGAAACAGAGGACGGCGTTAAAATTTATCCCTCCGAACCTAAGCCCTGTGAAGTCGAAACCTTTAACGACCACAGAGTGGCAATGAGCTTTGCCGTAACCGGTTTAAGAGCCCACGGCATAATCATCAAAAACCCCTTATGCTGTAAAAAAACCTTCGAAAACTATTTTCAGGTTCTCGACAGTTGTATAAATGCACTTATATAAAATACTAAAAGACGGCTTCACTGTCAGCTGAAAGCCGTTTTTTACTGTATAAAAATCAGCGAACAATCAGTCTAAGTCAACTAAATGAACAAAATAACAGATGTTTACTTAAAAAAATTCAGTAAAAATGTTTACAAGTCAGAATAAAGGTGGTATAATATGATAATGGCATAAAATTTTTGTCGGCAGAAAGTAAACCATAGTTTCTGCTTTGCGGATACTGCATACTAAAGCCGCAATTTAAGGAGGTTTCTGTTTTGAAAAGTGACGATTACGGGCTGAAGGACTTTTTTTATGAATGCATTTTAGCTCTTGAAACAAAAGAAGACTGCGAGGCTTTTTTTACCGATGCTTTTGCAAGGCAGGAGCTGAATGCGGTGTTTCAGAGAACGGAGGTTGCAAGGCTTTTGGAGCTTAAATATACCTATAACGCCATAGCGGAGGAAACCGGAGCCTCAACGGCGACAATAAGCCGTGTAAACCGCTGTCTTAACTACGGAGAAGGCGGCTATAAATCAATTATTAACAAGGTGCTGTCAAAAACAAATGAAGAGAAATCCGATAATTAAGGATGGTCCCACCCCAATACCCACAGATGAAGAATAGGAGTTGAAGTTATCATGATATGGGCAAAGGAAGAAACCCTTTCAAGAAATGAAATCGAAGAAATACAGCTTGTGAAGCTGAAAAAAACCGTGGCATATGTTTATGAAAATCTGCCTGCTTACAAGGTTAAAATGGACGCAGTAGGCGTTAAGCCGGAGCATATTAAGACACTGGCGGACGTTAAATATCTGCCCTTTATAACAAAGCAGGATATGAGAGACCAGTATCCCTTCGGGTGGTTTGCAGTGCCTCAGAAGGATATTGTCAGAATACACGCTTCATCGGGTACAACGGGCAAGCCCACTGTTGTGGGATATACAAGACGCGACCTTGAAAACTGGGCTGAGTGCGTGGCTAGACTTGCCTGCGCAGGCGGTGCTACCCCTGAAAGCGTTGCACAGATTTGCTTCGGCTACGGAATGTTTACAGGGGCTTTGGGTCTGCACTCAGGTCTTGAAAGAATAGGCGCAGCCATTATCCCCTCTTCTACAGGCAACACACAAAAACAGATTATGTATATGAAGGATTTCGGAACAAGCCTTTTGGTAGCAACCCCCTCTTATGCTCTTCGTATAGCCGAGGTAGCTATGGAAATGGGTCTTAACCCCCAGAAGGATATTAACCTTAAGGTCGGTCTTTTCGGCAGCGAAATGCTTACGGAGGCTATCAGAGCTGAGTGTGTCAAGGTTTTCGGCGATCAAATTTTAGTTACTTCAAATTACGGTATGAGCGAAATAGGCGGCCCCGGTGTTTCAGGCGAGTGTGAATATCTCTGCGGCTTCCATATTAATGAGGATCACTTCCTCTGCGAAATTATCGACCCCAAGACGGGAGAGGTTCTTCCCTTAGGCGAAAAGGGCGAATTAGTTGTTACCTGTTTAGACAAAGAGGCTCAGCCCCTTGTAAGATACAGAACAAGAGACATTACAAGACTTATCTGCGAGCCCTGTAAGTGCGGAAGAACCACTATAAGAATGGAGAACTTCAGCGGCAGAACAGACGATATGCTTAAGATTAAGGGTGTAAACGTATTCCCCAGCCAGATTGAAGAGGTTCTCTTAAGTATGGAAGAAATAGGCCCTCACTATGAAATTATAGTTGAAAAGGTAGGTCACACAGACAAGCTTACTATAAGAGTTGAGCTTGCTCCCGATAAAATGACAGACGATTATCAGAAGCTTAACGCTTTGGCTAAAAAGATTAACTCAAAGCTTAAGGTTATCCTCGGTCTTGACACAATAATTAAGCTTGAATCTCCCAACACACTTCAAAGATTTGAAGGAAAGGCTAAGAGAGTAAGAGACTTAAGACCCAAAGAAACACTTATGAACTGATAAAATATAATAATTGTACATATAAACGAAAGGAAATGCTGCAATGGGTGAAAAAAAGATTATGCTCGGCAATGCGGCAATAGCAAGGGGTGCCTATGAGGCAGGCGTTAAGGTTTCCGCCGCATACCCCGGAACACCGAGTACAGAAATAAGCGAAAACATAGTTAAATATGATGAAATATATGCCGAATGGTCGCCTAATGAAAAGGTAGCTATGGAGGTGGCAATAGGTGCCTCCCAAGCCGGAGTAAGGGCTATGGCTTCTATGAAGCACGTAGGCGTAAACGTAGCCTCCGACCCTCTTTACTCCATATCCTACGGCGGCGTAAACGGCGGTCTTGTTATGGTAGCCGCTGATGACCCTGGGCTTTACAGCTCACAAAACGAACAGGACACCAGAATGGTAGGCAGAGCGGCTATGGTTCCCGTAATAGAGCCTTCAGACAGCGACGAAGCAAGGCGTTTTATGAAATATGCTTTTGAAATAAGCGAAAAATACGATACTCCCGTAATCGTCAGAACCACTACAAGGCTTGCCCATTCACAGGGCGTTGTTGAGCTTGAAGAAAGACAGGAGCCTGAAATTAAGCCTTATGAAAAAAATATAGCCAAAAACGTTCTTCTTCCGGCAAATGCTCAGAAAAGACATATTATTGTTGAACAGCAGCTTAAGCAGCTTGCGGAGGACGCCTGTTCAATGCCCATAAACACAGTTACATATAATGATACTTCAATAGGTATCATTACACAGGGCATTGAATATCAGTACGTTATGGAGGTTCTTCCCAATGCGTCGGTTCTTAAATTAGGACTTGTAAATCCCCTTCCCCGAAAGCTTATTGAAGAATTTGCATCTAAAGTAGACAAGCTTTACATAGTTGAGGAGCTTGAGCCTGTAATTGAAGAACAGGTTAAAAGCTGGGGAATTGAATGTATAGGAAAAGAAATTTTCACCGTTCAGGGCGAATACTCAGCCAATATGCTGAGAGAAAGGCTTTTAGGTCAAAAGCTTGATATTGCCGAGCCTGCCAAGGCTGCTCCCCGTCCTCCCATTCTCTGCCCGGGCTGTCCTCACAGAAGTGTTTACACAGTGCTTAAAAAGCTTAAAATGCACGCTGCCGGAGACATAGGCTGTTATACATTGGGTGCTGTTGCTCCTCTTAATGTTATGGATACAAACGTTTGTATGGGTGCAAGCATAAGCACTCTTCACGGTATGGAAAAGGCAAGAGGCAGTGAGTACGTAAGAGACTGGGTTGCTGTTATAGGCGATTCAACCTTCCTTCACACAGGTGTCAACTCACTTATGAATATGGTCTACAACAAGGCAACAGGCACTGTTTTGATTTTGGATAACTCTACCACAGGTATGACAGGTCATCAGGATCACCCTGCAACGGGAAAGACCTTAAAGGGCGAAACCACCTACGCCATAAATATTTACGGTCTCTGCAAGGCTATGGGCATTGAACACGTATACGAGGTAAACGCCTTCGACATAGCCGAGCTTGAAAAGGTCATTAAGAGAGAAGCCGCAAGAGAAGCCGTTTCCGTAATTATAACAAAGTCACCCTGTGCGCTGCTTAAGGGCGTTGTTTTCGACAGCAAGTGCAGAGCTATTCCCGACAAGTGCAAGAAATGCGGAATGTGTCTTAAGCCCGGCTGCCCCGCAGTGACTAAAAATGCGGACGGAACAATTAAGATAGACGATACTATGTGCAACGGCTGCGGTCTTTGTATGCAGCTTTGCAAATTCGGCGCAATAGAGAAGGTTAAGGTGAAATAAGATATGTCCGATGTAAAAAACATAATGATTGTGGGCGTAGGCGGTCAGGGAACACTGCTTACAAGCCGTATTTTAGGCGGAGTTATAACAACTGCCGGCTTCGACGTTAAGCTTTCCGAGGTTCACGGAATGGCTCAGAGAGGCGGAAGCGTTGTTACATTCGTCCGTTACGGAAAAAAGGTAGCCGAGCCTATTGTTGAAGAGGGTCAGGCAGACGTGCTTATAGCCTTTGAGAGACTTGAAGCACTGAGATATAAACACTTTCTTAAAAAGGACGGCATAATTATAGTAAACGACCAAAGAATAGACCCTATGTCCGTTGTGACAGGGGCTGCGGAATATCCCGAAGGCATTATTGAAAGCTTAAAGGCTGAGCACAAGGTTATAAGCTGCGACGCTATGGGCGAAGCCAAAAAGCTGGGCAACCCCAAGGTTTTCAATGTTGTTATAATAGGCGTTGCCGCAAGGGCTATGAGCTTTGAAAAGGAAGAATGGATTGAAGTAATAAAAAACACAGTTCCTGCAAAGACTATCGATATAAATTTGACTGCCTTTGAAAAGGGCTGGGAGATAGGAGGTACATTATAATGTTTATTAAGCAGCTTTCAATATTTATAGAAAACAGACCCGGCAGAATTAACGAGGTAACAAAGGCTCTTGCGGAAAATGATATAAATATAGTCTGTGTATCTCTTTCCGACACAGTTGACTATGGCGTTTTCAGGCTTATAGTTTCAAACCCCAAAACCGCTCAGGAAATTTTGACATCAAAGGGCTTTTCTTCAACTCTCACAGACGTTGTGGGCGTTAAGCTTCCCCCTCATTTCGGAATGTTAAACAAGCTGACAGACGCTTTGACTGAAGCCACAATCAGCCTTTCCTACATATATGCCCTTAACAGCGGAAAGGACGACGCCGCCGTTATAATCAAAACCTCAGACAACAAAAAAGCCCTTGACGCAATTAAGGCGGCAGGTCTTGAGATTTTAAACCCCTCAGCGGCATATAATCTTTAATTCTGAAATTGGAGATGGAAAAACTATGATAATAGATTTTCATACACATACCTTTCCCGATAAAATGGCGGAGCATACTATTTCGAAGCTTGAAAGAAGCGCTCACCTAACCGCCTTTGCCGACGGAACAGTCCATGGGCTTATAGCTTCTATGAAGGAAAGCGGAATTGACCTGTCGGTTATTCTGCCTGTGGTGACAAATCCGCCCAAAGCTGACGAAATAAACGAATATGCGGCTGAAGCCAACAGCGAACACCCTGAAATACATTCCTTCGGAGGTATTCACCCGGACACGGAAAATTACAGAGACGTGCTTAAAAGGGCTAAAGGCTTGGGCTTAAAGGGAATAAAGCTTCATCCTGAGTTTCAGGGAGTTGACTTTGATGACATAAGATATAAGCGGATTTTAAGCAGTACAGAGGAGCTTGGGCTTATAACCCTTGTTCATGCCGGCTTTGACGGAAGCTACCCCGATTCGCAGCGGTGCTGGACAAGACACATTTTAAATGTGATTGAGGACGTAAAGCCCAAAAAGCTTGTTGTGGCTCATATGGGCGGCTGTAATATTTGGGACGAGGTCAAGAAAAATCTTGCCGGAGCAGAGGTTTATTTTGACACTGCCTTTTCATTCGGCGAAAAGCAGCTTTCGGGCTTGCTTTCGGAAGAGCAGTTTATAAGCCTTTCAAGGACTCACGGCACGAAAAAAATTCTTTTCGGAACGGACTCCCCCTGGTGTGAACAAAAGGAAATGACTGACTTTGTGAAAAACAGTTCCCTTACTGAGGAAGAAAAGTCAGACATTTTAGGCTTAAACGCAAAAAGACTTTTAGACAGTGTTCAATAAAATTAACATATACATTGAAGTCAAAGGACTGTTTCTTGGCTTCAATGTATATTTTTTATAAAAATTTTTAAGGTTTTCGCAGTTTTTTTGTTAAAATCATTGACAAAAGAAGGCGTATTGTAGTATAATCGATTTAACGCTTTAAAGTTACAAAAGAAAAGGAGGAAATTATTTTGGTAACTAAAATTGCACTTGTACTCATATTCTTTGCTATTCTCATCGGTGTGGGTATATATTCGAGAAAAAACGCAGGCAACGCCAGCGCATTCGTATTAGGCGGACGTAACGTAGGTCCCTGGCTTACAGCCTTTGCCTACGGCACATCATACTTCTCAGCTGTTGTTTTCGTAGGCTACGCCGGTCAGTTCGGCTGGAAATACGGTATGTCATCTACTTGGATCGGTATTGGCAACGCCGTGATAGGCAGCCTTATCGCCTGGCTCGTACTTGCAAGAAGAACGAGAATTATGACCCACCACATGGACGTTGTGACAATGCCCTCATACTTTGAGAAAAGATATGACAGCAAGGCACTGAAAATCGCCGCTTCGGCTATTGTTTTCATTTTCCTTATTCCTTACACAGCTTCAGTTTACAACGGTCTTTCAAACCTTTTTGAAATGGCTTTCGGTATTCCCTATACATACTGCGTAATCGCTATGGCAGTTTTGACAGCTGTTTACGTAATCGTCGGCGGCTATGTTGCCACAGCTATAAACGACTTCATTCAGGGCTGTATTATGCTTGTGGGTATCGTTCTCATAATTTTGGCAGTTCTTAAGAGCCAGGGCGGTCTTACGGCGGCAGTAGCCAAAATGGCAGAAATCCCCGCAACAACTCTCTCCGGAGAGGCTGCAAACGGTGCTTTCGCTTCAATATTCGGTCCCGACCCTATCGGTCTTTTGGGTGTTGTTATCCTTACATCCTTGGGAACATGGGGACTTCCCCAAATGGTTCACAAGTTCTATGCTATTAAGGACGAAAAGGCAATCAAAACAGGTACTGTTGTTTCTACATTCTTTGCTCTTATAGTTTCCGGCGGCTGTTATTTCTTAGGCGGCTTCGGCAGACTTTTCGACTCACCGGCTATTTACAACGCAGAAGGCGCAGTAGCTTATGACGCAATCGTCCCCCATATTTTGGAAACAGCCCTTCCCGACGTTCTTATTGCCGTAGTTATTATGCTTGTACTTTCGGCTTCAATGTCAACCCTTTCATCACTTGTTTTGACATCAAGCTCAACCCTTACACTGGACTTTATAAAGGAAACATTTATAAAGGATATGGACGACAAAAAACAGGTTCTTCTTATGAGACTGCTTATTGTTTTCTTTATCGTAATCTCCGTTGTAATCGCCCTTGACCCTCCCACATTCATAGCTCAGCTTATGGGTATTTCCTGGGGTGCATTAGCCGGTGCTTTCCTTGCGCCCTTTATGTACGGCTTATATTGGAAGGGCGTCACAAAGCTTTCGGTTTGGGTTTGCTTCATTTACGGCGTTGTTCTGACAGTTTCAAACATTTATCTGAAGTTTATCGCTTCACCCATAAATGCAGGGGCAATAGCAATGATCGGCGGACTTATTCTTGTTCCTGTTGTGAGCCTTGTTACACCTAAATTCGAAAAAGCCTTCACTGACAAGATTTTCGAGTGCTATAAGAAATAATATATTTAATAAAGTCAAAACCGCAGGCTTTCTCAGTCTGCGGTTTTATTATGCCTCTTCGGCACCTTTAATTTTTCAATATAGTCATCATCCGAAACTTCATTCAGATATTTCTTTACATAGGGAATCTTTCTTCCCGAAGTCATCACTATGTTTTTTCCGTCTATTGATTTGATCCTGCGTTTTTTTACGGCATAGCTTCTGTGAACTCTAATAAAGCTTTCCCCTGATTTTTCAAGAAAGTCTTTCCATACTATTCTTAAATTGATTTCAGCATCCTCTGTAAAAACAATTGTGTTATGTCTGTTTGCTTCAGCAGCTTCAACCTTATTTAAATCTATAAATCTAATACTGCCCATTGAATCCTTAACCGCCAAAACATCATCACCGTTTTCCCCTTGGTCAGCTGAAGCACTGAGCAGCTCATAAGTATCCTCGCTTATTTTATGGGAAAAGTCCTCTCCCTCATCAAGAACCTCATCAATAGGGTTTGAAATATGTAAATGGCAAATCTGAAGCTTCCCATCAATCTCCTTCCAAACAAAGGTACAGCGAATTTCTTCGCTTATTATTTCTATTTTTGCTGTTTTTGCCACAACGCTTGATTTACCCATAACAATGCAGGTGCTTTTGTCGCTGTAGGTACACCAAAAATCCTGTTTTATAATATGATATTCTGTATACGGACAGTCCAGTTTGCGCTGAACATTTGCTATAGCATCCTTGCCTAAACAAAACGCCAGCTTTCTTTTGCCGATCCATGTTATTTCATCGGAAAAAAGCTCGTTTATATATCTGTCCTTACGCCAATATCCATTCATACATTCTTTCGTTTCATTAACTGCTCTTTCAATCATTGCTTTATTCAATACTTTTACCTCCGTATAAAAAACTGCGGAAAACCCAAATTATAATTTTTGAGCAAGGCGGCTTTACCTACCTTAGTTATGGGTTTATTATACCCCCCCCCACTGACATTTGTCAATAAGAATACAATTAGAAAATTGTTAAATTTTCAAGCTAATTCAGGTAAATTTTTACTAATGTCAACTGTTATTTTTACGAGCACATTTAATAAATAAAGGTAAAAGCATACAAGAATAAATACATCCTTGTATGCTTAAAATAATTATCGGTTTAATTACTTTTATAAATGTCTTTGCAGAGTCTAAGCTCGTCAATCAGGTCAGTGACATATTTTAAATCCGCAGTAAATTTTTCTTTAATTATTTCAATGTCTTTAATATCTCTGCCCTTAACCTCAAATGCGTCTCTGCCTGAATTTACAGCCAAATGAACCTTGCTTCCGCAAAAGCGCATATGAACCTCTCCCCCTGCTTTTTCATCCATAGAAATAATATATTCCATCATATGAGGTGTCAAAACATAAAAGGCTGTGTGGGGGTCGTCGGTTTTAATGACGAATTTTTTGTTAAAGGCTTCGCTCTCGGTTTCAACGATATGTTTTCCCTTAATAACCTTTCCCAATACTTTATCCCCTGCTTTCTTCTGTCTCAAAAGCAAATCGGCGGAAAGCTCCTTTTTAAAGTCGCAGACAACCCACGAACCCTTAAAGACGGTTACATCACGGGTTTCAATATGTGTTTCACCCTTTGAGTCCGTATAGGTTTCGGTTCTCTCATCAATAAACTCAATATCGCTCATTTCTATATGTATGCCCTTATAAACAGCCTTAATATAGTCTGAGCCTTTAATTTTAACATAATGAGGTATTTCAAGGTCAACCTTTTTAACTATTGAATCCGGCAGACGGTCTTTGGGCTTATATTCCCAGCTTTCGAAAACACTGTCTAAAATTACGGGCATAATATTTTCGCTGACAAGAGCCTTAATTCGAATTCTCGCCCTTTTTCTGTAAATCAGACCTGCAAACAAAGCAATAATTCCCACGATATCAACAACGAGATAAATACCGCTGTCGGAAACCGAGGTCATAATAAACCCGAAAACAGCTATAATAAGCCCTGCGGCAGCTATGACCCACCCTATTTTGATTTTTTTGCGTTGGCTGTCAATTTTTGTCTTAAGTTCCTGTCCCTGAAGTAAATTTTTTTATCCATAGGCTTCTCCGTAAAGCTTTATTAAAAGCTCATTTTAACATCTTTTTTCTTTTCATCGGCAGCTTCGAAAAACTTCTTCGCGCTTCTTCCCCCTGCCAAAAGGCTTGCGGGGAACATAGCAATAGCAGTGTTAAAAGCCGATACGTTTGAATTATAAAGTCTTCTTGCAGCCTGAAGATGCTCTTCCGCATCCTTTATTCCTCCCATAAGCTCAGTAAAAACATCGCTTGAGCGAAGCTGGGGGTAGTTTTCGGCTACAGCTAAGAGGTCCGACGACATTCTGTTAATCTGTCTTTCGGCTTCGCCTAATTCGTCAACGCTCATACCCTTTCTAAGGGCTATAACATCAGTGAAAACTTCCTTTTCGTGAGTCATATAGCCTTTGGCTGCGTCTAAAAGCTTAGTCAAAAGGTCATATCTCTTTTCAAGGGCAACCTCTATGCCCGAAAGACCTTCGTTTACCTTAATTTCCATTCTTTTAAAGTTGTTTGTTGTAAGAACTGCCCATAAAGCCGCTAAAACAATTACGGCAATAATTACGATTAAAACAATTGAACCTGTAGACATAAATAAGTCCTCCTTTTAATTTTTAGTAGTTTTTTCTGTAGTGGTTTCGGTGGTTGTGGTGGTGTCATCATGGTAGTAGGTTTCGTCTGTTTTGGTTTCTACGGCTACATTTTCCTCCCATGCCTTAAGCTGCCGGAAGGTGCAGTACATACAGCCTATAACAATATGAACGCCTACCATTACTATTATATACCACTTAAGGTGCTGCTTTGCCTTTTCCTTCTTTTCTTCGTCATCGGCTGTGGCATAATTTACGCCTATACCGATGGCAACAAGGGAAAGAATTGCATAAGCCAAAACCAAAAGCGGAACCCTTGCCTCCTCAAGCAGAATAACAGGAGTTTTTACCAAATCGCCGTAGGGACCTTTAAGCTCTGCAATCAGGTCTGAAAGCATATTTGTTCCATCATTATAATGATATTCATTTGCAGTGGTTGTGGTTTCTGTTTCAACCTCTTTTGTTTCAAAGTCATAAACATATACATGTGCTTTGTAAATATCCGAATCGGCAATCTTTCTATATTGAACCTCTTCGGTTGTTCCTTCCGTGCCGGTTTCCTCGTTTTCCTCACTGTCGCTGTCTTTAACGGTGACCGATGCCCCTTCATTTGTGTCATAATATTCAGAGGTGGTTGTTTCACTGCCTGCTTCGGTTGTGGTCTCAACTCTCATATCATCCTTTATATAGCCCAGAAGAGCCACATAGCCATAACCGCCGTAGGTAAAGTTCCAAGCATTGAAGAATGAGCCTTCAACTCCGGAAGAGCCGTCTTCAAACTCAGTCAGAGGCGAATCGGCGTCTGACTGTATGAAGGTAACCTCCGGCTCTAAAGTGCCTGTTCCTCCTTCTACACAGGTTATTTTATAAGGGATAAAGCCGTTTTCGATAGTTGCGCTGTAAAGCTGGTTTATGCCCGTTATAATAGTGTGGTCATATTCAAGGAAGTGAGTGTCCTCCGAGGTGCTGTCCGTACCCGTCACAGAAGAACCGTCGGAGCTTGACACTGTCTTTTTCTCATAGCTTGTGTCAAATGTGCCTTTATAGCCTGCAATAGCATTGTCATCTATACTTATATGGATGTTGCCGTCTGTTCCTTTTGCTGAGATTTCTTCAAAGGTAACAAGAAGCCACTTACCCAAAGAACTGCTTGAAAAGAGAAGAATATCAAAGCCCGAGGAATCGTCATAGCCGTAAGCCACATTGTCAATTGAACCTGCCATTCCGAAGTCGGAAAGGTCGTCACTTATTTTTGTATTAACTCCTTTAACCACTGCGTCAGCCTGAGCACCCATAGGCACAACGTAGCCCCTGTTTGGATTGACTGCAACGGCAAAATTTGACTTCATGGGGTAAAGCTCATAAGGCTCGTCCGTAACAATCGATTTCATCTGTTCACTGACTTCCGTGTCTATAAGGGAGGTGTTCCAGTTGACCTTTCTGTAGGTGGTTGTCAGCTCTAATGTGTCAATCTTGAGTACACTGTCAAGGTCAGCGTCAACATTATAATCGTCCTTAATAACCCAGTCTGTTTTGGCGTTATACTTAGCTATAACAGCCTTTCTTTCGTCCGAATCCTTAGTATACTGTGCGGCTTGAAGAGGTTTTGTCATATACGCAGATATAATGAAAGCAGTCATAAACCTTATCGTCAAAGTTTAATTCTTCTATTTTGCTTATTCTGTCATATATGATTTCAAGCCTTACTCTCAGCTCATCCTCTTCAACTGCTCCGTTTACATAGGCATCGCTTAAAGCCTCGATTTTTTCATACTCCGTAGCAATATAATCGTCATAGACAATAGGTCTGTCTACCTTAACTATGGAAACAGACTGGTCATCGCTTATGTTTCTCAAGGCTGCGCCGAAAACTCTGTCTATAATATAGTCCTGTCGGGAGTCAGTCAAAAACCTGAACTCCATAGGTGAAACCTCAATAACCTTACAGTAGTATTTTGAGTCGAAGTTAATCATAGAATCGGATACACCGGTAAAAGCTATTAAATCGGGAACCTCTGTTGATTTTTTAGAACCCTTTTTTTTGCTTTTGCTTTTTTGAGGGGATTCTTCTTCGCTCTCTTCCTCCTCCCACTGTTCTGTCTCATCTGTTTGAACCTTATTGTCAAGGGCATAATGAGACACGGCAAGGGACGGTCTTGCATAGTGCTTAATTATATGAGCCAAAAAGACATAGTTTTTATCCTCGTCTATTGTAATAAGCAGGCAAATGAATACGACAAGAATTGCCGTTGTTAAATACAGCTTAAAGGGCAAATTTGAACACAGAACAAGAACTGCAAGTATAACACCTATCGCCCCTACAAGGAAGTCCATAACGGAAATTCCCTTAAAAAGCTCTAAGCTTACATTTGTTTTCTTAGGAATTATTCTTATCATCGTCAATTACCTCCTAATCTGCCCTTTTTATCGTCTTTTGACCTGTCCTTAAGCTTCTTTCCGCCAATGTCTCTTTGAAGTTCCTGCACTGTATTCTTTCTTTTTTCTCTTATAACTGCCGGATCCACAGGATTATCGTTTCCGCCGGCAGGAGGAGTTTGAATTACAGGTGCAGGCACAGGCACGGGCTCAGGCGCTGCGGGCTTAGGTATAAAGAGCGTGGGAAGTCCGGTAGTGTCAATATTGTTCCATGCACCGGGCTGCTGATCAGGCGTTGCTGAAGCAGTGTAAGCGATATATGAATCCAGAACTTTCTTTCTTTCGGTGTGATCAACAGCACTGATATATTCTCTTCTGTATTTATAGGTATCCTCAAAACAAATGTCGTCTGCCGAATTGTTAAAATATGTATTATAATCATTATTTTCATCAGCAGAGAAGTCAAGAGTCTGATTTTCGAGATAATCCATTTGAGGACTGTCTACAATATATTCAAGACCGCTCTGGGCTCCGGTTATCTGAGAATTTACATATCTTGAGAAAGCCTCTCTCTGTGCATGAGTTGTCAAGCCGCTGTAAATTACAGGTGTGGACACAATGCGCATATTATATTTTTACAAAAAATCAAGAACGG
>JAJPZT010000084.1 GCA_021204175.1 Clostridiales bacterium
GACTAACTTCCACTTTTACCCCCTTAAAGTGGAAATTAACTTTTCACTTCACAAATTATTAATTTTTACAAAAAACATTTGCTTTATTGGCTCATATGTTATATAATTAATAAAGAAGTTTTATCGGGAAAAGCTTTTATATATTTTCTTTTCGGCTTTTCCCTTTGAGAACGTTTTTGAAACAGACGGCGTTTTGCTGCCGCCAAACTATTTTAAAGGAGTGAAGTTTATGATTACGACAGCCAATTTCATTGAACTCCAGAGGGTTATCTCAGCTGACTGCGGCGACCCCCACCACATTCTGGGTATGCACGAAATCGAAAAAAACGGCAAGCCGGCACTTGTTGTTCGTGTTTTAAACCCCCAGGTTAAGGAGGTCACTGTTATAGATGTTAAAAAGGGCAATGAATATCCTCTTGAAAAAATTCACGCAGACGGATTTTTCGAGGGTATTATTAAGGGCAGAAAAAAGTGGTTTTCATATAAACTGCGTATGACAAACCATGACGGCTCTCAGTGGGAGACCTATGACGCTTATTCATTTGCACCCCAAATTTCTGAATATGACTGTTTTCTTTTTGCACAGGGCAACCACTACGAAATTTATAAAAAGCTCGGCGCTAACTTTGCCGTTGTTGACGGCGTAGAAGGCGTTGTTTTCGGCGTTTGGGCACCCAACGCCAAGCGTGTTTCCGTTATAGGCGACTTTAACGAGTGGGACGCAAGACGTAACCAAATGCGTGAGCTTTATAATGAAGGAGTTTGGGAAATATTCATTCCCGGGCTTAAACCCTTCGACCATTATAAATATGAAATCAAAACCCCCGAGGGCGAAACAATTCAAAAGCAGGATCCCTACGGAGTAATGTGTGAGCTTCGTCCCTCAACCTCGTCTCTTCTCTTCAATATTTATGATTATCAGTGGCAGGACGGCGAGTATATGACAAACATTAAAACCGCCGAAAAATATAACCGCCCTATGAATATTTATGAGGTTCATTTAGGCTCATGGAAGCGTCCCGACGACGGCAGCGACAGATTTTTAAGCTACACAGAGCTTAAGGATATGCTTATTCCCTACGTTGTGGAAATGGGCTACACACACATCGAGCTTCTTCCCGTTGAGGAACACCCCTTTGACGGCAGCTGGGGCTATCAGGTAACAGGCTACTATGCGCCTACAAGCCGCTACGGCACTCCTGCTGAATTTATGGCGTTTGTTGACGCAGCACACCAGGCAGGCATCGGCGTTATTCTCGACTGGGTTCCCGCACACTTCCCCAAGGACGCTCATGGACTTGCACGCTTCGACGGCTCATGTCTCTATGAACACCAGAACCCTATGCAGGGAGAACATCCGGAATGGGGAACACTTATTTTCAACTACGGCAGATGTGAGGTTAAAAACTTCCTTATTGCAAATGCTTTGTATTGGGTAGAAAATTATCACATCGACGGTCTTCGTGTTGACGCCGTTTCCTCAATGCTCTATCTTAACTATGCTAAGCCTGACGGACAGTGGGTTCCCAACAAGTACGGCGGAAGAGAAAACCTTGACGCAATCGAATTTATTAAGCATATGAACTCGGTTGTTGAAGGCGCACACCCCAATGTTTATATGATAGCCGAGGAGTCAACCTCATATGAGGGCATTACAAAAGACCTTGAATACGGCGGACTTGGCTTCTCCCTTAAGTGGAATATGGGCTGGATGAACGACTTCCTTGACTACATCAAGAAAGAGCCTATTTACAGACGCTATCACCACAACAACCTTACCTTCGGTATGATGTACGCTTATTCCGAAAGATTTATACTTGTACTGTCCCACGACGAGGTTGTACACGGCAAGCAGTCTATGCTGGACAAGCAGCCCGGCGACCTGTGGCAAAAGTTTGCGGGTCTTCGTGTTTCATACGGCTATCAGACTACCTTCCCCGGAAAGAACCTTCTCTTTATGGGCGGCGAGTTCGGTCAGTTTATAGAGTGGGATGAAAAACGTCCTTTGGACTGGTTCCTGCTTGAATATCCTCACCACAGCACAATGCAGAACTATGTTAAGGATCTTAACAATCTCTACCTTAAGGAAGAGGCTCTTTGGGTTAAAGACTTCTCATGGGAGGGCTTTGAATGGATTGACGCAAATGACTGCTGCAGAAGCATATATTCATATGTAAGAAAAGGCAACAGCAAAGGCAAAAATATTCTTGTAGTATGCAACTTTACCCCTGAGACATATTTTGACTATAAGACAGCTGTTCCCTTTGCAGGCAAGTGGCAGGAAATCTTCTGCAGCGACAAGCCCGAATACGGCGGAAGCGGCGTATTTAATCCCGACCCAATCGACTCTCAGCCCGAAGAAATTTTAGGTAAGGAAAATTCACTGGCATTTAAGCTTGCGCCCCTTGCGGTTCATATGTTTAAGCCCGTAGAATTTGAAGATTAATTCGAAAAAATGCTTAAAACAAGCATATGTACACAAACAATAAATCATAAATTTAAGACGCCCTTTGAAAAATTTTAAAAAAATATTAAAAAAGTGTTGACGTTTAAGAATTTTTGTGTATAATTTTGTAGTGTACGTTTGTTAATAAAAGGTGTATTTCTTTTTTATTTACATATGTTAAAACAAATATTTTGTAAGGTTATTGTTTTGTCAACAACATTTGG
>JAJPZT010000049.1 GCA_021204175.1 Clostridiales bacterium
TCTCCGTTCTTGATTTTTTGTAAAAATATAATATGCGCATTGTGTCCACACCTAGTTTGAGTTATTGCTTGACAGAAAAACATTGTTGTGATATTATAAAAATATAAAGAGGAAAGACTTAAGGCAGTTATTCCTCACCGTTTAGTTATTTTGCAAATAACCGTCATGGATTGGTAGCCTCTGACGGTTATTTTTTTGTTATGTTCTTTAATAACTTTATTATACGTATTGCTATTGCAATAATTACAGTAAGCACATATACGTCATAAATGATCGTTATCATAGACAATATCACCTCCCTTTTGACATAATTCCCAAGACAATTGCTTAAATCATAAGCATCACCTCATTCATATGTAATGGGCAGGTGAGGAATAACAATAACCGTTAGTCTATCCCCTTTACGGGAACTCCGGTGAAAACACAAGGAGTTCTTAATTTAAGTATAACATATCAATTCAGAAAAAACAACAAAAAAATTATTGTGAAGTACATTTTTTTCTTAAAGCGGTTTTTCCAAAAAGTGATTGCATTATAAAAAAAGTCTGTTATAATATAATAAACGGTCATAGGCATAGGCGGTTTTTGAGAGATTACCGTCTGTGTGTTTTGCGGCGAAATTTTACGGGAGGTTAGTTTTAATGGGCGAAAAGAATATAACTGTCAGCAATATCCAAATTACGTCGGATGTTGTTTCGAGCATAGCTTCAACAGCTGCTTTGGACGTAGCCGGTGTGGCAGGGCTTGAAACAGGCTCTGACGGAGGTTTTTTATCGAGCCTTTTCGGTAAAAACAAAACCGTTGACGGCGTTGCGGTAAAAATGGAGGGAACAGAGGTTGAGCTTAAAATGAATGTAGTGGCTTATTTCGGCTATAATCTTTCCGAGCTTGGCTGCGAGGTTCAAAAAAGCGTCAAAACCGCTGTTGAAAAAATGGCAGGTATGAAGGTAAAAAAAGCCGATATTAATATTGTGGGCATAGAAAAGAAACCGGCTGAAGCTGAAAACGCTCAGGCGGAAGGCTGAGGAGCTATTATGAGCAGACATACTGACAGAATACACGTTTTTGAGCTGACCTTTCAAACGGATTTTCAAGGCGAAAAGGATATGAAGGCTCTCCTTCAGGAATATCTTGACGAAAATCTTAAGGAAAAGGACAACAGAAAATATATTGAAGAGGAATTTTCGGGACTTTTGGATAAACTTCCTGAGATTGACCCCGTTATAGAAAAATATGCCGAAAACTGGACTTTAGAGAGACTCGACAAGGTGGCTTTGGCTGTTTTGAGGCTTTCTCTTTATGAAATTTTATACACCGATATTCCCAACAAGGTGGCGGCTAACGAGGCTGTTGAAATATGTAAGGAATACGGCGAGGAAAAAACTCCGGCTTTTGTAAACGGCATTTTAGGCAAGGTTTTGAACCGAATATGAAGGGCAGAATTTACAGCATAGCTCAGCTAAACCGATATGTTAAGAGACTGTTTGAAAAAGACGCTTTCTTATCTGACGTTTTTGTTGAGGGAGAAATTTCCAACCTGACTATTCACCGTTCAGGGCATATTTATTTAAGCCTTAAGGATTGTGACGCACAAATAAGCTGCGTTATGTTTTCAACCTATGCTTCCGGGCTTAAATTCTTACCTGAAACGGGTATGAAAGTCACGGTCTACGGGCAGGTAAGCCTTTATGAAAAAACAGGGGCTTATCAGCTTTATATAAAAATAATGGAGCCGGCGGGACTCGGCGCACTTTACGCCGCTTTCGAAAGGCTCAAAAACAAGCTTGAAAAAGAGGGCATTTTTGACCCTTCACATAAAAAAGAAATACCCCAATACGTTAAAACAATAGCTGTTTTGACTTCTCCCACAGGTGCGGCTGTCAGGGACATTATAAGCATATCAAGAAGGCGAAACCCCAATGTTGAAATTGTGGTTTGCCCTGTTTTGGTTCAGGGGGAGAAAGCCGCCGATTCAATTGTTAAGGCTATCGCCGATGTAAACAGGTGGAAGGGCTGCGACCTTATTATTTTGGGCAGAGGGGGCGGCTCTATTGAGGATTTATGGGCTTTTAATGAAGAAAAGGTTGCCTACGCTATATATGATTCAAAAATCCCCATAATTTCCGCGGTGGGACATGAAACAGACTTTACTATTGCGGATTTTGCTGCGGATTTAAGAGCACCTACGCCTTCGGCAGCTGCGGAGCTTGCCCTGCGGTGTGCAGATGATGACTTGAGACGGGCTTTAAAGGCTTACAAAACAATCGAAGCCAATATTTTAAGCCGTCTTAACTCGGCAGAAGCCGACTTTAACCGCTTGGCTAAATTCTTTTCTTCAGACAGATTTTTAAGAGAGGTCTGTGACAGAGAAATTTATGTTTCCGACCTTGCAGATGACATTTACAAAGGCTTTATGCGGCGTCTTGAGCTTTGCGAAAGCAGACTTTCAAGAAGCGTCTCACTTATAGAAAGCCTGTCACCCCTTAAGGTTGTGGCGAGGGGCTACTGCCTTGTTACCGACGAAAAAGATAGGGCAATAAGCCGTGTGTCTGAGCTTAAAGAAGGAGACAGGGTTAAGCTTTCTCTTAAGGACGGAAAGGCAACAGCTGAAATTAAGGAAATTTGTAAAGGTGATATATAATGGCAAGAAAAACTTTTGAAGACAACCTTTTAAGGCTTGAGGAAATTGCGGAGCTTATGGAACAGGAGGACACCACTCTTGATAAGTCTCTTAAGCTTTATAAGGAAGGCACGGAGCTTGCGGCTGTTTTGGGAGAAAGTCTTAAAAAGACAAGGCAGCAGGTTATGATATTAAAGAAAAATGCGGAAGGCGCTTTTGTAAAAGAGCCTTTTGACGAGGGAGAGAATTAAATATGAACTTTGAGAAGGTATTAAATGAAAGAATTGATTTCATAAACGAGGGCTTAAAGACTTATTTAAAGCCCCAATACCCTGAGATTATTTATGAAGCAATGGGCTACAGTGTTTTTGCAGGGGGCAAAAGGCTCAGACCTCTGCTTCTTTTGGGTGCATGCGAAGCCTGCGGAGGAGACATTAAAGAGGCTCTGCCCTTTGCCTGTGCCATTGAAATAATTCACACATACACACTTATTCACGACGACCTTCCGGCTATGGACAACGACGACTACAGAAGGGGAAAGCTGGCCTGTCACAAAGCCTTTTCGGAGGATATTGCAATTTTAGCCGGTGACGGACTTTTGAATATGGGCTTTGAAATTATGCTTGAAGCGGCAGTTAAAGGCAATGACACCAAATTCACAAGGGCTGCTTATACAGTGGGTTCTCTCTGCGGAGTTAAGGGAACTATCGGCGGACAGGTAGTTGACCTTTTAAGCGAAACAAAAAAAGCCGATGAAAAAACTCTTCTCTACATCCACAAGGCTAAAACAGCCGCACTTATAGAAGCGGCTTTAAAGGCAGGGGCTATAATCGGCGGAGCGGACGAAGAAACACTTAATAAGCTTGAAACCGCCGCAAACAAGCTGGGTCTGGCTTTTCAGATTAAAGACGATTTACTTGACATAACAAGCACAGCCGAGGTTTTGGGCAAGCCCATAGGCAGCGATGACAAAAACGGAAAGTCTACCTACATAAGCGTTTTCGGGCTTGAAAAGGCTCAAAAGGACTATTTAAGCTTATCGGAAGAAGCAAACGAAATTTTCGAAAGCTTGGGAGAAAAGGGGGCTTTTCTTGCAGAATACTGCAGAAGGCTTGTTGACAGAATAAATTAAGAAGATAAAATTATGTAATCATTATTTTTCCGGCGGTGTGTGTTATGAAATATTTAAGTAAGATAAATTCTCCTGAGGATCTCCGAAGGATTGAAATAAAAAATTTGCCTAAGCTGGCAGAAGAAATAAGAGAATTTTTGGTTGAAAGCGTGTCTAAAACAGGGGGTCATCTTGCGTCGAATTTAGGCGTTGTGGAGCTGACCATAGCCCTTCATTATTGCCTGAATACCCCTCAGGACAAAATCGTTTGGGACGTGGGTCATCAGGCTTATGTTCACAAAATTTTAACAGGCAGAAGAGAACGCTTTGACACATTGAGAAAGCTTGACGGTTTAAGCAGCTTTCCCAAGCCCTCCGAAAGCAAGTATGACACATTTTGCGTAGGTCATTCCTCTACGTCTGTTTCGGCGGCTGTTGGTATGGCTGCCGCAAGAGACTTAAATCACGAAAACAACAGAGTTGTGGCTGTAATAGGCGACGGCTCTTTTACCGGAGGAATGGTTTATGAGGCTCTTAACAACGCAGGCAAAATGAAAACAAAGCTTTTAATCGTTTTAAACGATAACGGTATGAGCATATCCAAAAACGTAGGCTCTGTCAGCAGCTATCTGACAAAGCTTCGAACCGCTAAGGCTTATAACGACGCAAAGTCCAATGTTAAAAATGTTTTCAGCAAGGGTCCTGTTTTGGGAGACGCCGCAAACAGCGTTATAAGCGCTTCTAAGCAAAGCCTTAAAAAGGCAATTGTTCCCGGTGAATTTTTTGAGGGCTTGGGAGTAATGTATTACGGGCCTATAGACGGCAACAACGTAAAAGAGCTAATAAGAACAATTAATAAGGTTAAGGATATAAATAAGCCCGTTCTTCTTCATATTATTACAAAAAAAGGAAAGGGCTATCTTCCGGCTGAAAAACATCCCGATAAATTTCACGGCGTAGGCAAATTCGATGTTAAAACAGGGGAGGTTTTGAAAAAGCAGTTTAAGGAAACCTACGGCGAGGTCTTTTCAAAAACACTTATCAGACTGGGAGCAACAAAAAAGAATATCTGCGCCATAACTGCGGCTATGCCCGACTCAACAGGAGTGGAAAGCTTCAAACGTTTTTACCCGGAACGCACCTTTGACGTAGGCATAGCGGAGCAGCACGCCGTCACCTTTGCGGCGGGACTTGCCTCAAGCGGCTTTATTCCCGTGTTTGCGGTATACTCCACATTTTTGCAGAGAAGCTACGATCAGCTTCTTCACGATGTGTGTCTGCAAAATCTGCATGTGATTTTTGCCGTAGACAGAGCCGGAATAGTAGGTGAAGACGGCGAAACCCACCAGGGTGTTTTTGACATTTCTTTCTTAAGCGAAATGCCCAATATGACTGTTCTTGCGCCATGCAATAAAAAAGAGCTTGCGGATATGCTGATTTTCGCTGTTAAAGAGTGTAAAGGTCCCGTTGCCATAAGATACCCCAAGGGGGAAGTTTCCGAGGTTTTAGGCGGCGTTAATGAAGAGATTGTTTTGGGAATTCCCCAAAAGGTGTATAAAGGCGAAAAAACTGCTATTGTGTCTTACGGGGCTATGATGGACAACGCCATTGAAGCCTACGGGATTTTAATAAGAGAGGGCATAAGCCCGGCTCTATATAACGGCAGATTTGCTTCTCCCATAGCCGACGAATTTGCAGAGGAGCTTCAGCAGTATGATTATATATTTACGGTTGAGGATAATATAAAATGCGGCGGCTGCGGCGAACAGCTGGTAGGAAAGCTTTTGGAAAAGGGTATTTTCGGAAAGAAAATTTATAACCTTGCTTTTCCCAAAAAATTTATTGAAGCAGGCTCAAGAGAACAGCTTTTTAAGAGATATTCTCTTGACGGCGAAAGCATTGCAGAGTTTATAAAGGACAAGCTTAATAATGGAACGGCTTGATGTTTTTGTTAAAAATGCCTTGAACATTTCACGAACCCAAAGCGCAAGGCTTATTGCCGAAGGGTTCGTCACAAAAGAGGGAAAAGCCTTGAAAAAGCCCTCTTTTTTAACAGACGGCGAAGGCATTGAAATAGATAAAACAGGGCTTCTGCCCTACTGCGGAAGAGGGGGACTGAAGCTTGAAAAGGCTTTGGAGGTTTTCGGCATAGACGTTAAGGGCAAAACCTGTCTCGATATAGGGGCTTCAACAGGGGGCTTCACACAGTGCCTTCTTAATTTCGGAGCGGAAAGGGTTTACAGTGTTGACGTGGGCACATCTCAGCTTGACGAGGTACTTCTGAAAGACAAAAGAGTTGTCTCAATGGAGCAGACCAACATTTTAGACGTGGCGGCTCTGCCTGTTGTGCCGACCTTTGTGTGCTGTGACGTTTCATTCGTGTCCCTTAATAAAATTTTGCCCAAGGCTTATGAGCTTATATCGGAACAGGGCGAGGGGGTTTTCCTCATAAAGCCACAGTTCGAAGCAGGCAGAAAGGCTTTAAACAAAAAGGGCATATGCAAAGACCCTAAGGATCACATAAAGGTGATAAAGAATATAACAGCTTTCGCCGCTGTTTTGGGCTTTAAAACAGAGGGGCTTATTCCTTCGCCCATAAAGGGCGGAAGCGGAAACACAGAGTATCTTATTTATCTTAAAAAAGCGGAAAATGTGTCTGAGCTTTCCGAAAGCGTCATAAAGGCAGTTGTTAAAGAGGGACAGATATGAAAATAGGGCTTATAACCAATTTTGAAAGAGACGGAGGGCTCAGCTTTACACGAAAGCTTTTGGAATTTTTGTCGGGCAGGGGCTGTGAAGTTCTTGCGGATAAAAGACTGGGCTTAAGGCTGGGGCTTGCTCCCCGTGAAAATATATATGCCCTTTCTGATGTTTTGATTGTGCTCGGGGGCGACGGAACAATTCTCAGGGTGGCACGTCATGCGGCGGTTTATAAAACCCCTATTTTCGGTATTAATTTGGGAAATTTGGGCTATTTAGCTTCAGCTGAGCCCTCAGAGTGGCAGTCGGCTGTTTCAAAGGTTTTAGAGGGAGATTATACCCTTGAAAAGAGAATGATGCTTAAGGTGTCAAATGAAGAAGGGAAAGAGGCTCTGTGCCTTAACGACGTTTATATAAGAAATTCAAATGCCGCCCATATGATAAGTCTCAGGCTTTGCATAAACGGTCAGTATGCGGATACATATCGAGGTGACGGCATAGTTTTGGCAAGCCCCACAGGCTCAACAGCCTACAGCCTTTCGGCGGGCGGGCCTGTTTTAAAGCCCGACACATTGCTTATTTCCGTTACGCAGATAAGCCCTCACAATCTTTATGCCAGACCCTTTGTTTTAAGCGGCGATGACGTAGTAAGCATAACCGCCTTAAAGGAACAGGAAGGTACTGTTTTTGCAGACGGCGAAAAATGGCTTGACTTAAAACAGGGTCAGCGAATAAGCATAACGGGAGCAGATGTTTATACTTATATTATAAAAACAAGCTCCTTGGGTTTTTATGATATTTTGAGAAGGAAAATGGTTGAACAAAGAGAAGTTTGAATATATTAGGGGTGAATTAATTATGAAAAGAAGCAGACAGCAGGCTATTATAGATATTATAAACGAACACGATGTCAAAACCCAGGGAGAATTGGGAAAAAGGCTTGAAGCCTTGGGCTATGACGTTACTCAAGCCACAGTCTCAAGGGATATAAGAGACTTAAAGCTTATAAAAGCTCCCGGGAGCGACGGAAAACAGCGTTATGCCCTGCCGGGGACAAAAAACACAGTCAGCACTGTAGGGGCAGCCAGAATATTCAGCGAAGGCGTCACAAGTGTTGACCACGTAAACAACATTGTCATTGTCAAAACCCTTTCCGGTATGGCTAACGCAGTCTGCGCCGGTATTGACGCTCTTGCTGACCCGGACATTTTGGGAACAGTCGCCGGAGACGACACGATAATGTGCGTGGTAAGAGATATTGAAACGGCGGTTAAATTAATAGACGAACTGAGGAAAAAGTAGATTATAATTTTGGCTTTAAGGTGATATTATGCTTTCCGAATTACATATTAAAAATATTGCCATAATAGAAGAGACTTCCGTTGCCTTCGGCGAAGGGCTTAACGTCCTTACAGGTGAAACAGGCGCCGGAAAGTCTATTTTAATTGACTCAATAAGCTTTGTTTTAGGGGGCAGAACCTCTAAGGATATTATAAGAACAGGTGCTGAGGAAGCAAGCGTCAGCGCTCTCTTTTATGTTGAAAGTCCTCAAAACATTGAAAGGCTTAAGGAAATGGGCATTGAGGCTGAAGAGGACGGCAGCCTTCTTCTTATGAGAAGTATGAACTCAAAAGGCAAAAACCTCTGCCGAATAAACGGAAATACCGCCACTCTTTCAATGCTTAAGGAAGCGGCGGCTCTTTTAATAGATATTTTCGGTCAGCACCAAAGCCAAAGTCTTTTAGACCCCAAAAAGCATATGGGTCTGTTAGACAGATTTTGCGGCGAGGAGCTGAAAACAGCCCTTAAGAAAAACGACGAGCTTTATTCGGATTACAGGAAAAGCGTTAAAGAGCTTAAAAGTCTTTCTGAGCTTGGCAAGGACAGAGACACAGCCCTTGAAATTCTGTCATTTCAAATAAACGAAATTAAAGAGGCGGGCATAAAGGCAGGGGAAGAGGAAGAATTAAAGAAGAAAAGAGATTTTTTGTTTAATGCGGCAAGAATAAGAGAGCTTGCAGGGAACGCCGTAAACCTGCTTTACAGGGGCGAGGGGTCGGCTGTTGAAAAAACAGCCGAAGCAGAAAACAGCCTTATTATGCTTTCAAAGCTTGAAGAGGACTTGGGAAGCACCATTGACGAAATAGAAGAAATCAACAGCAGAATAAATTCCGTTGTTGAAACACTTAAGGACATTGAAGAACGAGCCGAAGGCTCACCGGGTGAGCTTGATAATACCGAAAAGCGTCTTGACCTTATACGAGACATAACCAAAAAATACGGCGGAAACGAAGAGGAATGTTTGAAATTCCTGGCAGAAGCCGAAGAAAAACAGGAAAGGCTTATGTCAAGTGCCGAAAAGGCGTCAGAGCTTTCCGAAAAAATTAAAAAGCAAAAAACGGATATTTTACATGCCTGCATAAAAATTTCCGAAATAAGAAAGAAATATGCAAAGCAGATTGAGGGCGAAATTGAAAAATGCCTTCATGAACTGGGTATGGAAAAGGCATCCTTTAAAATAAATATAACGAGACGCGCCGGTTTTGACAGACTGGGTATGGACGATGTTGAATTTTTCATTTCAGCCAACGGTTTGGAAGAGCCTAAGCCCCTTGTTAAAACAGCTTCCGGCGGTGAAATGAGCAGAGTTATGCTTTCAATAAAGTCGGTTCTTTCAGCCTGCGACGATATGGAGACATTTATATTTGACGAAATCGACACAGGTATAAGCGGCAGAACAGCCGGTCAGGTGGCAGTGAAAATGTCTGAGCTGGGCAAAAGCAGACAAATCCTCTGCATTACCCACCTTTCACAAATCTGTGCCGCAGGGGACGTAAACTTCGGCATTGAAAAGACCTTTGAAGGAGACAGTGTCAAAACCACTGTAAGACAGCTTGACGAAAAGGGCGTTATTTATGAAATAGCACGTCTTAACGGCGGAGCGGAAGCTACCGAAACGGCTTTAAAAGCCGGAGAAGAGCTGAGGCGGAATATTAAGCAGTCGCTTATTAATTGATGTATTTAAGGAGAGATAAACAGTGAAAAGATTTTTAACTTTGGCTTTAGGCTTAAGCCTTGCTATGGGCATTTTATCTGGCTGCGGAAAGACATCTGAAGACGGAGAAAGCGGAACAGATGAAATTGTTTTGGAAGAAAAAAGTGAAGACGACATAGTCTCGGAAGAGGAAGACGCCACAGCCTTTGACAGGTTTTTCGACTGCTACGCCGACACAGAGCTTGCAGAAAGCATAACAAAGGATAAGCACGTTGTTATGAATATGTTTGCCGAAACAGACCACCCCTATGTAATTGACAGCAATACCCATATCGCAAAGGTTAAGGACGGCGAGGGCGACAACTATAAAGCAAACTTTGTTTTAGACGACACTGTTGCAGGCAATTCCAGCCTTATGGAGGCTTCATATGCGGACGGATTTTTATATTATGCCTTAGAGGATAAGCTCTATAAGCAAAGCTATGAGTGGAGCGACGTAAAATATATGATTGACGGATATTATTTTAAGCTTTATGAATACACCGTCAGCGAAATTCACACAACAAATTATAAGGACGGCTCTCAAAAGCTTGAATTTACCTTTAACCTTCAAAACCTTGCGGAGGCTCCCGATGAAGAAATTTTCGAAATTCTCTCTGTAACGGGCACAACCTATAAAAATCTTGCCTTTAACGAAGCAAGCTTTGTGGGCTACATCGATGCCGACGGCTATGTTACGGGCTATGAAATGTATTATGACGGTCAGGTATATGCCGATTCAGACGTCTTTACATTTAAATATACAACAACTGTTCAATATTCAGACATAAACAAGACGGAGATTGAAATTCCCGATAATCCCGACGATTATGAGCCTGTGGAAACAGAAGCAGAGGAAGAAACAAATCAATAAAATTATGAAATGCCTTAACCCCTTTTTACGAGGTTAGGCTTTTCTTTTTGTTACGGCGATGTTACAGTTTTATTAAATGTTGTGAATTTTAAAGACTTATGAATTTATTTTTGTTATAATCAGAGCTGAATGTTTTGAATGAAGATATTAGGAGAATTTGTTATGAAGATTTTTAGAAGAGCAATAAGTTTATTTTTGACGGCTGTTCTTGTTTTGGGCTTAGGCTGCGAGAGCTTTGCCGCAAACAGATATGTAACCTACACCCTTAACTATGACGGCGCAAATCACAAATATAACGCCGAAGAGGTGTTTTTAAAGGTAAACGGCGAGGATCTTAACAATCTTTCCATGCCCCCTATAATTTTAAACAGCTACAGCCTTGTGCCTGCAAGAGAAGTTTTTGAAAAAACAGGGGCTGTTGTTTCGTGGAACGCCGACAGAGAAGAGGTTTATGTTTCACGTGACAGCAATCTTTTGGTGCTTAAAATTAATTCAACTACGGCATATTATAACAATAAAGAGCAGACTATGGAAATCCCCCCTAAGCTCATAAACTCAAAAACTATGATACCCGTTCGTTTTGTTTCGGAAACCTTGGGCTATGACGTTCAGTGGGATAACTCCACAAGAACAATTATTATAAACTCCGACGGCACAACCGGCAGTACGGCTTATTCACCCTCACCGGAGGACGAAACCGACGCAAGCGCCGACACGGAGGAATACACCCAAATAACTCTTTCAACGGACAGTGAGGGTCTGCCCAAAAATCTCTATGACCTTTCCGACGCAAACCATTATGACGCACAGATAACAAACATTTTAAAGGGTTCTGACGGAACGTATTTAAAAATAGAAGCCGATGACGAATTGAGCAAATTCGAAACGGGAATAGTCTCCGACGGAAGATATTATCTCGACATTTACGCCGCCACTTCGGCACTGGGCAGAGTTAAGGCAAACGCAAATGTCGGGGGAATAGGCGAAATAAGAGTAGGGGAGCGAACCGAAGGCAGCTATAACATTACCCGAATAGCTATGGACGTAACCGACACAGACTTTAATGTAAAAATGACTGCTGACAGAAAATCGGTTTACATATACTATCCTCAGCCTGAAATTAACGACTATAAGCTTGTAACGGATGTAGCCGAGGATGTTTTCACAGTCAAGGGCTATGACCTTCCCAAGCCCGTAGTTAAAGAGGATGAATTGACACTGACATTTACATTTGAAGATACAGAGCTTTCTGCGGCGGCTCAGACCCTTAACAGAAACTGTCTTCTTATAGACCTTACGGATATTGCACAGGTTGGCGACGACGCTGTAATTACCTTCACTCTTAAGGAAAGCGCATCATACAAAACAGACTACACAACCTCATCTGTTGCCATAACGATTTATGAGACTACCCATAAAAACCTTTCCACAGACGAAGCCAGCGACACCATAACCCTTAAAAAGGGAACAGGCTTCAGCTTAAGCGCAATAACCGAAGACGACGATTACCTTAATTTGAAATATACAATCACTCTTCCCGGCAACTTCTCCGGCGACTACGGCGTAGGCGAAATTAACTTCGACAGCTCCGAAAGACTTAACAGTATGACTATTGCCCTTGAAGGGGGCAACACAGTCCTTACGTTTGACGAAAAGCTTGTTTCCGCCTTTATTATAACCGAGGACAGCGACAATGTTTATATAAGCTGCGTAAACGTTCACGATAAATATGACAAGGTGGTTGTTATCGACGCAGGTCACGGCGGTTCTGACGTGGGAACATCCTGGAACGGCGTTGTTGAAAAGGACGTAAACCTTGACATAGTTCTTAAGCTTAAGGATCTTTTAGACACCTACGGCGGAATTAAGGCATATTATACAAGGCTTGACGACAGCTACCCCACATTGCAGGAGCGTTCCGACTTCGGAAATATGATTGACTGTCCCTTTGTTTCGGTCCACATAAATTCAGCGGGAACAAACAACACAACCGCAAACGGCGTTGAGGTTTACTGGCAGTATGACAATACAGACGAAAACGGTCTTTCAAGCTCAGCCTTAGCTGCGGCAATATATAACAATTTGGTGGAATATTTGGGAGCAAACGGCAGAGGCGTTAAAACATCTAACCTTCACGTTTTGAGAGAAGCTGATAACCCCTCTGTTCTTATTGAGGTAGGCTTTGTTACCAACCTTGAAGAGGCTCAGATGCTTGCAACAGACAGCTACCGCCAGACAGCGGCTCAGGCAATTTTCGACGCTCTTAAGGCTATGTTATAATCGCACTGAAATTTAGGAGATAATGAAATGAAATTTATATTTGCCACAAAAAATGAAGGTAAGCTCAGAGAAATTAAGGCAGTTTTGGGAGACAGCTTTGAAATTGTTTCCCAAAAGGAAGCGGGGATTTTCGGCGAAGCCGATGAAACAGGAGAGACCTTTGAGGAGAACTCAAAGCTTAAGGCTCTTTATGTTATGAAAAAAACAGGTCTGCCTGTTCTTGCGGACGATTCGGGACTTGAAATCGACTGTATGCCGGGTGAACTGGGGGTTCATTCCGCAAGGTTTATGGGGCACGATACATCATATGATATTAAGAATGCCGAGATTTTGAAAAGGCTTGAGGGCGTACCAGACGAAAAGAGAAGCGCAAGATTTGTGTGCTGTATAACCGCAGCTATACCTGTTGAGGGCAAAGAGTCTTTAATTTTACAGGCAAAAGAGACTATGGAAGGTCAAATAGGCTATAAAATCTGCGGAAAAGGGGGCTTCGGCTATGACCCTATATTCTTTCTGCCTCAATACGGCTGTACTTCCGCCGAGCTTACTGCCGACGAAAAAAATGCCATAAGCCACAGAGGAAAGGCTCTCAGGGCTATGAGAAAGCAGCTTCTTGACAATTTCAAAGAGGAAGTTTAAAATATGAAAATTCTTGTTATGTCTGACACTCACAGAATGATAAAATATGCAGACAGAGTTCTTAAGGACTTTGAAAATAAAATCGACGGCTTTATTCATTTGGGCGACTGCATAGATGACGCCTACGAGCTTCACGGGCGTTATAACAAGCTCAGGTTTTGGGCTGTAAAGGGCAACTGCGACTATACAGAAGGAAGAACCTTTACTGTGGCGAATATAGAGGGCAGAAGAATTTACCTCTGCCACGGTCACAGAGAGGACGTCCGCTATGACAGGCTGAGGCTTGTTTACTCCGCTAAGGAGCACAACTGTGTCTGCGCCCTTTACGGACACACCCACATAGGGGATATTGACAGCTACGGCGGTGTAGATATTTTTAACCCGGGCAGTCTGTCTATGCCCAGAGACGGACTTACAAAAACCTTCGGGCTTCTTGACATAACAAAAGACAGCATATCAGCCGAGATTTTAGGCATAGACGGAGACAGCTATAAGACAATGATGAAAGGATTGACATAAATTGGATATTATTAATAAGCTTTGTGAAGAATTTTCCATAGGCAAAACACAAGCTGAAAATACGGTTAAGCTTCTTGACGAGGGGAATACTGTTCCCTTTATAGCACGATACAGAAAGGAAATGACAGGCTCTCTTGATGACACCATTATAAGAGAGCTTTCCGAAAGGCTTGTTTCTCTCCGCAATTTAGAGGAAAAGCGTGAAAGCATAAAAAATCTTTTAAGCGAACAGGGCGTTTTAACTGAAGAAATCGAAACGGCTCTTTTAAATGCGGCTACTGTTACCGAAATCGATGACATTTACCGCCCCTTCAGACCCAAGAGAAGAACAAGAGCAAGCATAGCCAAGGAAAAGGGACTTGAACCCTTAAGCCTCTACATACTTATGCAGACAGCCAAAGAGCCTTTGGAAAAGGAAGCGGCTAAGTATATTGACGAGGAAAAGGGCGTAAACTCCGCAGAGGAAGCTCTTGCCGGAGCAGGGGATATTATCGCCGAAAACATTTCGGATAACGCCGAATACAGAGCATACATCAGAAAGCTGACGGAGGATAAGGGAGTTTTGACGTCAATTGCCTCAAAGCCCGATGAAAAAAGCGTTTATGAAATGTATTATGACTTTAAAGAGCCCTGTTCAAAGGCAGCAGGTCACAGAATTTTGGCTTTAAACAGAGGTGAAAAAGAGGGCTTTTTGAAGGTCAGCGTAGAAGCCCCCGCCGATGATATTTTAAAATATTTGGAACAGGGGCTTATGGTGGGCAAAAACTCCTTCACAGAGGAATTTTTGAAAGCCTGCGCCGCCGACAGCTATAAGCGTTTAATTCAGCCCTCAATCGAACGTGAAATCAGAAATATTTTAAGCGAAAAAGCTGAAAACGGAGCAGTTAAGGTATTTGAAGAAAACCTGAGACAGCTTCTTTTACAGCCGCCCATTAAAGACAAGGTTGTTTTTGCCCTTGACCCGGGCTACAGAACAGGCTGTAAAACCGCTGTTGTTGACGGAACGGGAAAGGTTTTGTCTACAGGTGTAATTTACTGCACAAAGCCCCACTCCGAAAGCAAAATAGAGGCTTCGAGAAAAATAGTCAAAGACAAAATTAAGAAATACAACGTAGATATTATTGCCATAGGAAACGGTACTGCTTCAAGAGAAACAGAAGCCTTTGCCGCCGACATAATTAAGGAAACAGGCAGAGACGATTTGTTTTATGCTATAGTAAATGAAGCCGGTGCTTCAGTCTACTCGGCTTCTAAGTTAGGGGCTCAGGAATTTCCCGATCTTGACGTTGCCCTTCGTTCCGCTGTTTCCCTTGCGAGACGCTTACAAGACCCTCTTGCGGAGCTTGTTAAAATCGACCCCAAGAGCATAGGCGTTGGGCAGTATCAGCACGATATGGACAAAAAGCACTTAGACTCCGCTTTAGGCGGTGTTGTTGAAAGCTGCGTAAATAACGTAGGCGTTGACCTTAATACCGCTTCAGCGGCACTTCTGTCATATGTAGCCGGAATTAACTCCTCAATTGCCAAAAATATAACGGCTTACAGAGAGGAAACAGGCAAGTTCAAAAACAGAAAAGAGCTTTTGAAGGTCAAAAAGCTGGGTCCCAAGGCTTTTGAGCAGTGCGCAGGCTTTTTGAGAATTAATGACGGAGACGAGGTTTTGGACGGAACTGGTGTTCACCCTGAGTCATATGCCGCCGCTAAGGAGCTTCTGAATATGATTTCCGCACAGGAAGATGACATTAGGCACAACAGGCTTAAAAACATTCACAAGCTTGTAAACGTAAAAAAAGCCGCCGCACAGCTTGAAATAGGCGTTCCCACCCTTGAGGACATTATAAAGGAGCTTGAAAAGCCCGGCAGAGACCCACGTGATGATATGCCCAAGCCCGTACTTAAAAGCGACGTTTTGACAATTGACGATTTAACCGAGGGAATGGTACTTAAAGGTACAGTCAGAAACGTAATCGATTTCGGCTGTTTCGTAGACATAGGGGTTCATCAGGACGGACTTGTTCATATATCCCAAATCTGCGACAGATATATTAAACACCCCTTGGAGGCTGTAAAATTAGGAGATATAGTTGACGTAAAGGTGCTTTCGGTAGACAAGGAAAGGGGCAGAATTTCCCTTTCAATGAAGCTGTAAATTGAAACCAATATAACAAGAGACCGCCTGCACAGACGGTCTCAGATTATTAATAAGGTTAATTAATGCTTAAATGCAGACAATTTTAATTGCATTTATTACTCCATGCACTCAAAGCTTGTGCACTCTGTGTCGCACTTTTCTTTTGAACAGTCGCATTCCTTGCCTACTGTAATGTCGGTAAGTGTGCAGTACTGACTGCGGTCGTGGTATCTGCATGAATCCACTCTGCATTTAATTGCTTTGTTAATCTCCATTTTTATCACCTCCGAAAAATTGAAGCGATTTGGCTTCAAGAGGTATTTTAATCAAAAAATAAAAAAATATTCATAAGGAAGGTTATTATATGCAATTTATTGATTTTCATTGTGACACAATAACAACTGCTTTTGAAAGCGGCTTAAGTATGGATGAAAACAATTTACATATAGATTTTAAAAGGCTGGCAAACTACAATGCCCCTGTGCAGTATTTTGCCGTTTGGCTCAGAGACGAAAGGCTCGGCAAACCCTTTTTGAATACAGTAAAATATATTGACTTTTTTAAAGAAGAGCTTAAGAAAACAAAACACGCCGTAAAATTCGGCGAAGGCTACACAGACATAATTTATAACAGAATAAATAAAACCAGCACAGGGCTTTTGGCTGTTGAAGGGGGAGAAGCTATCGAAAACGACCTTGACAACATCCACAGGTTAAGAGAAATGGGCGTCACAATGATGACCCTGACTTGGAACAGAAAAAACAATTTGGGCTTCGGAGCTGTTACCGGCAGTGACTTTGGGCTAACGGACTTCGGAAAGGACGCCCTGAAGGAGCTAAACAAGGCGGGAATTTTGGCAGACGTTTCCCACATTAATGACAAGGGCTTTTACGACGTTTGCCGACTGACTGAAAAGCCCATTATAGCAAGCCATTCAAATTCACGTGCGGTCTGCAATGTGCCCAGAAACTTAACAGACGACCAAATAAAGGAAATTGCCTCTTTGGGCGGAATTATTGGCTTTAACCTCTGCGGAGATTTTATAAAAGAAGGGGGAAAGCCGAAGGGCGAGGACGTAATAAGGCAGATTGAGCATATTTTAGAGGTTGGCGGTGAAAGCATTTTAGGCTTGGGATGTGACTATGACGGAATACAAAATCCGCCCGAAAAGCTTGAAAACGTAGGCTGTTCCGTCTATTTCTTCCACTACTTGGCTGATTATTTCGGCGAGGATGTTGTTCAGAAAATATTTTACGCAAACGCAGACAGCTTTCTGCAAAAAAATCTGTAAT
>JAJPZT010000112.1 GCA_021204175.1 Clostridiales bacterium
ATTATATCTTTTATGGTATGATAAAATAATAAGAATTATCTTTAGGAGGAAATTATGAAATACGGTTATTTAGGTCCCCGTGGGACATTTTCTCACACTGCGGCTGACTTTTTTGCCAAAAATGAAGAAACTGTTCCCTTTCCGTCAATTTATGCCGTTCTTTCGGCTCTTTCAGAGGGCAGTGTGGATTTTGCGGTTGTTCCCATAGAAAATTCTACCGAAGGCTCGGTTAATGCCTCGGTTGACTCTCTTATATTCGACTTCGACTTTTCTCTTAAGGCGCAGCTTAATCTGCCCATAACTGAGAACCTTGCTGTCAAGCCTGAAACAAAATTTGAGGATATAACAAAGGTTATTTCACACCCTCAGCCCATTGCCCAGTGCAGCAGATATTTAAGAAATAATCTGCCCGATGTGCCTACGGAGACAGTGTCCTCCACTGCGGCGGCTATGCAGATTGTGGCTGAGACAAATAAGCCTTTGGCGGCTATCGGCGGAGCGAAAGCGGCTGAGCTTTACGGGCTTAAGGTCATAAGAGAACACATTCAGGACAACGATTCAAATTTTACACAGTTTGCCCTTGTGTCGAGAGATACATCACACCCCACCGAATATAAAGAGCGTATTACAATAGCCTTTTCCGTTTTTAACGAACCGGGAACACTTTTGCGTATTCTGACAGTTCTTTCTATGTTTGACCTTAATATGATAAAAATTCTTTCAAGACCTATGAGAAACCGTCCCGAAGAATATGTTTTCTATATAGACCTTGAAAATGCAGATAAAAAAGACATTGACGACGCTTTCACAATGATAAAGAGAAAGGCTTCTTTCTTTAAATTTTTGGGTACATACGATATATATGACTTAAGAAAGCATTGAACTTCTTAAGCAAAGGCAGGCGGTAAATATGGATTTTAACTCACTTCCCTTTTTGTGGGTTTTACTTGATGAAAACCTAAACATAACCGAATATAACAGCTTGTTCCAAAAGGCACTTTCCTTTAAAACCGAAATTAAGGGCAAAAGCATTAAAGAAGCTTTCCCTGATTTCGACCCCGTTAAGGAAAAGCAGCTTGTTAAAATTAAGGGCGAGCCCTATATTTTTACATCCGTAAAGACAGAAAGCGGCTTAAGTATTTTTATGGATAAATGCTGTTTTTCACAAGCTCCCGTAAATATCGCCGTAGGACTTATTTTTATAGATAATTTCGGAGAAGCTCTTGAGAATGTAGCTGAAAAGCGTCAGGGTGTTATAAGGGTTATTACCGACAACAAAATCTCCGACTTTTTCAGAAGCATAGGGGGTATCGTCCGCCGTTTTGAAAACGACAAATATATGTTCTTTCTGACAGGGGAAGGCTTTGAAAAGTGCCGCAAGGGAAAGTTTTCCATATTGGAAGGCATTAAACAAATCGACTGCGGAGACAACACCTGTCTCACCCTTTCAATAGGCGTAGGCATAAACGGCAAAACCCTGAGGGAGTCTCTTGATTTCGCAAAAGCGGCTGTTGATTTGGCTTTGAGCCGTGGAGGAGATCAGGCGATTATAAAAGACAATGAAGAACACGAGTTTTTCGGCGGCGGTTCTCAGGGCTCAGGGCACAATTCGAGAGTTCGTGCAAGGGCTAAAGCCTACGCTTTGGCAGACCTTATAAAAGAGTGTACAAACGTAATCGTTATGGGGCATAAAAACGCAGACTTTGACGCCTTAGGTGCTTGTGTGGGGCTTTGCAGAATTGCCAAAACTCTGAACCGACCCTTTAATATTGTTTTGGGTGAGGTTTCGTCCTCTGTTTCACTCCTTTACGACAGAATAAAGGAGGACAAGGAGTATAAGGACAAGCTTATAAGCCCCGATGAAGCGGAAAATTATATTAAAGAGAGAACCCTTCTCATAATCTGCGACTGTCACTTAGCGGCTCAGTGCGAAACAGACAGCCTTATAAAAAAAGCAGGCAAGTATGTTATTTTCGACCACCACCGCAAAGCTCCAAACGCCATAACGGGCTATGTTCTGTCATATTTAGAGCCGAAAGCCTCGTCTACCTGTGAGCTGATTTGCGAAATGCTCATATATATGAGTGAGAAAATAAGGCTTAAGCCTTTAGAGGCTGGCGCTCTCCTTTCGGGAATTATGCTTGACACTAAATTTTTCACAGTCAAAACAGGCATTCAGACCTTTGAAGCGGCGTCCTTCCTTAAAAAACAAGGAGCAGACACAATTCGTGTAAAGCTTTTGTTTAAGGAAAGCAAAAAGGCATATTTCGACCGCATAGAAACAATCAGAAGCTGTAAAATAATAAACGGAAATATGGCAATCGCAATTTGCGGAAGGGACTGCGAAAACCCCTATTTAACGACCGCTTCAGCCGCCGACGAGCTTTTGAAAATTTCGGGAATAGAAGTCGCCTTTGTTCTTGCGGAGGTAAATTCTATGATTAATATAAGTATGCGGTCTTTGGGCAAGATAAATGTTTCTTTAGTGGCTGAGAAATTAGGCGGCGGAGGTCATTTTGAAGCGGCCGCCTGTCAGCTTAAAGATAAAACAATTGAAGAAGCGAAAAAGCTTCTCACTGAAGCAATAAATGAGATATATCAATAAGGAGGAAAATATCTGT
>JAJPZT010000004.1 GCA_021204175.1 Clostridiales bacterium
GTAATTTTATCATTTTTATGATGTCTTAGATAGCCGCATAATTATTGACCGCTTGCTTTTATTTTTATTCTAAAAATTTTTAAAAAACAAAATGCAAAGTCCGTTTTTTAAAAATTATTTTGATGTAAGCAAGTGGTGGTCAGTGACAGAATTCTGAACTTACCGCCTAACTGACTTGCAATAGTTGCTTAGTCGAAAGACGGGATTAGGCGGGTATTGGCGTACTCGCCTTTTTTATATATTTATATTATACACCACCTTTTTTATAGATTACAAGCGTTAAAAAAAGTTTTATAAAAGAGATTTAAACCTTTTTCCTACATATTTATTCATATTACAAAACTTATACTTGACAATTCACTCCAAAGACCTTATAATGGAGAAAAGTCGGGTAAAGGCGTCTGTTTGCACGTCTTTGCCTTTTTTCTTACTATAAAAGTTTATCAGATAGGCAAGCTTGCTTGCGTAGATGATTGGACATTAGAGAACCTAACCCACGTCACACTTGCTTCCACACATTCATTTCCGCATAAATGCGAAAATGACATTCGTTGCAGAAGTGTTCCTCTTTTGTTTAAAGCCTGTGGGCTTTAAACAAAAGAGGAGTGCGAAGCACGTAACAATCGACTTTTATAGTATGCGGTATCTGCAAAGCAGAGCCGGAAGTTTACTTACAAGGAGGAAAAAGCCATGGACAAGATTAAAATGATGACGCCCATAGTTGAAATGGACGGAGATGAAATGACAAGAATACTCTGGCAGTGGATAAAGGATATTCTTATTATACCTTATGTTGACCTTAAGACGGAATATTATGATTTGGGGCTCGAAAAAAGAAATGAAACAAACGACCAAATAACAATCGACAGCGCAGAAGCAGCAAAAAAATACGGCGTTGCGGTAAAATGCGCCACAATCACCCCCAATGCAGCCAGAATGGACGAATATAACCTTAAAGAAATGTGGAAATCTCCCAACGGCACAATAAGAGCCATTCTTGACGGAACTGTTTTCAGAACACCCATTCTTGTTAAGGGAATTACCCCCTACATCCCTACCTGGACAGCGCCCATAACAATTGCCCGTCATGCCTACGGCGACGTTTATAAAAATGTTGAAATGAGAGCAATCGGCGGCGGAAAGGCTGAGCTTGTTTTCACAGGCAGGGACGGCTCGGAGCAGAGAGAAACCATTTTCAACTTTGAAGGCGACGGCATTATTCAGGGGCTTTACAACACAGATAAAAGCATCAGCGGCTTTGCCAGAAGCTGTTTTAACTTTGCCGTAGACACAAAGCAGGATTTATGGTTTGCCACAAAGGATACAATTTCAAAGAAATATGACCACCGCTTTAAGGATATTTTTGCGGAAATTTTCGAAGCTGAATATAAAGACAAATTCGACGCTTTGGGCATTGAATATTTCTACACATTAATCGATGACGCCGTGGCAAGGGTTATCCGCTCAAAGGGCGGCTATATTTGGGCTTGTAAAAACTATGACGGCGACGTTATGAGCGATATGGTTTCAACCGCTTTCGGCTCTTTGGCTATGATGACTTCTGTTCTTGTTTCTCCCGACGGAAAATATGAGTATGAAGCGGCTCACGGAACTGTTCAGCGTCATTATTATAAGCACCTTAAGGGTGAGGAAACATCTACAAACTCAGTAGCCACAATTTTCGCCTGGAGCGGCGCTTTCCGCAAGAGAGGCGAGCTTGACGGACTTACGGATCTTGTTAAATATGCCGACGCTCTTGAAAAGGCAACTATTTCAACTATTGAAGACGGTATTATGACAGGCGACCTCTATCTCCTTTCAAGCCTTCCCAATAAGAAAAAGGTAAACAGCAGAGAGTTTCTTTTGGCAATAGACGAAAGACTTAAAAAATGCTTGCATAAATAAAAGATAAAGAGAAAATATTTAGCAGTCGGTAAAGCCTCCCCTTGAGGGGAGATGTGACATACATTAATTGCGGAAAGCCCAACAAATAAGTAAAAACAGCAATTCAAGATATTATGATAAAAATAGGATTGTATGCAGAAATTAATTCTTCTGCTGCAAGCCTATTTTTTGTGAGAAAATTACAGGATAATATATTTTTAGGCTTAATTCGAGTTTCTGATTTTATGTGTGTCATATATTATGATAAGAAGAATAAAAAAATTAATACTATTTTGGGAAAATTTTGAAGATGTGAATGCAGCGTTCATAGACTTTATACAAAAACTCCTATATCCTGTCAAAGGCTATACGCGTTTTTGCTGACACAAAACCCGACCACCTTGAATTTTTCTCTGAAAAAATTAAGGCGGGCGTTCGGACATCTTTCCGATTCCTATCGACCCTGTATTTGCACTCCGGGGCTGGCGTCACGTCAAACTGCGTGCGTTTGCTTCGGTTGCCGTTCCTTTTCGCTGAAACACTGCGAAATTATTTTTCCTAATAACCGCAAATTTTTTAGGAAAAAATTGCATCATTTAAAATCAAAAAATAATTTCGTGGCAGGTTTTCAGCGATTAAGGAACACTTCTGTAACGAATGTCATTTTCGCATTTGTGCAGAAATGAATGAGTGGAAGCAAATGTGACGCGCACAGAAATGAATGCACGCAGACAAGTGCGACGTAGGTTAGGTTCTCTAATGTCTGCCTTAACTATGCTTCACATCATCGTTTTTTACAATAATTCTTCACCCAAATAGGTATATGCTTTAAAGCCGCCGTTATTGTCCGTTATGAAAATAACTCCGTTGTCAGAATAGGCATCTGCTATTGTGCCTTCGGCGGTTATTGTGTTAAAGACGACACCTCTGTTTGTGTATATCGTTATTGCATTGTTATTAAGATAGTAGAAGCAGCCGTTTCCTATTTCGCCGTATTCATCAGCTGCAGCAGTTATAATTTCATTTCCGTCTTTGCTTATAATTCTGTAATAAGGCGTGTCACCGGTGCTGCCTGCATAAGCTTTGTATACACCTGAGTTGTTATCAAAAAAAATGTCTGCATACTGACTTTCAAATTTTTCATTTCCCGTGTTGTTATATATAACATATGTTCCGTCGGCTTTTTCAACATAAACGTCGCCGCTTGTCATAACTCTTGCGGAAACAACATTAGGATAATCAAATTCATTGTCATAAAACTTGCCGCTGTCAGCGCCGACTCTGCTGATAAAGCCGTATTTGCCGTCTTTTTCCGTAACAAAGGTATCTCCTGCGGCACTGCTTGCATTATAACCGGCACCCACAAAATTCCAACCGGCATTAAGCCAAACAAAATCTCTGTCTATTATCCTATGTGTGTTACTATTTACAGTACCATAGTTTCTTACTATGGCTCTGCCGTTATAATAAGCATAGGCTTCAGAATATTTGGGCTCTTCACGCATATTGCCCTCTATGTCATAATAGCCGTATAAGCCCGAGTTTAAATCTTTAACGGGTACAAGCCATTCTCCTTCGCCCAAAACCCAATCGGCTTTTGCAACAGGCAGACATTCGCCTATTATTTCACCTGTTTTCAGGTTTAAGGTTTCATTTTCATTTGGCAAAGGAATTAAATTTCCGTATCTGCCGCTGTATTTAAGACCTTCTGCCACAGAATTTCCATTTTCGTCAATAACGCTGAAGCCTAAAGTTCCGCCTCTGTCAACAACGGCATAGCCGCCCCAAAATTCATAGGCAGCAAAAACATCGCTGTTAAGCTCAATAACGGTTTCGCCTTTTTCGTTTATGTAAGACCAACTCCCGTCATCGCTGTATTTTCTGTAAAGATAGGTTTTTTCATCTCCGGCAGCTTCACCGTCTTTCATAAGCCTGTATACTCTCAGAACGGTTAAATAAGCCTGTTCCCTTGAATATGTGCTGTTGGGGTCAAAAGCATTTCCGCCTATACCCTGCATAATTCCGTACATATAACAGTAATTTATGCTTTCCTGCCCCCAGTTTTGAATGTCCGTTCCGTCGGTAAAAATATGGGGAAGAATAACCGCTTCGTTCATTTCATTCAGCTTGTCGGAAAAATAGGTCTTGAAGTCCTCGTAATTATTGCCTAAAGTACACGCCATATATAACATTCGGCTTGCTTCCTGCCTTGTTATATTTCCGTCGGGATTAAATTTGTTGTCTCCCACTCCGGCAACAATGCCCAGAGCGGCGGCGGATGTAACACTTTCGTTGTCAGTATCGTCAAAATAAATTGCCGAACCGCTTGCCACAATATCTTCATTTACCTTTTCGAGCATATTTACAACGAGAATACAAAATTCCTCTCTTGTTATTGCTTCTGTGTAATTGCTTTGTAAATCTTCGGGAATAAGCCCTAAGCTTAAGGCTTCTTTTATTTCGTTCTCCGCCCAACTGCTATAAGAATTATCCGCCCATACATTCACACTTTGAAAAGCGAAAATTATACTCAGCACCGCAATTATAAATTTCATTTTTTTCATAAGTCACTCACCCCTGTTGTTATTTATCTGCTGCTGTTTCATAAAGCCGCCACAGTGTTACATAAGCCTGCTCTCTTGAATAGACCATCCATGGAGAAAATTTATTTTCTTCCGTACCTGTCATTAAGGCTGTTCCCTCAGAATTTCTTATACTGCTTACATTGTAGATTGCTTCCCTTGCCCAGTCTGCAAAGTAGCTGCTGTCTGAAAAATATTGTCTGTCGGAGTTGGAGGAAAGCCCCAAAAGTCCGGCAAGGTTATTAATCATAACAGCCGCCTCCTGACGGGTAATTCCTCTTGCTGGGGAAAACTCTGTTTCGGAAGTTCCGTTTAAAATCCCTAACTTGTTTGCAAGAAGGACATAGGCGTTTTCGGTATCGGTAAACTTGTCAAAATCAAGGCTTATGTTGTTTTGGTCAATATATTCATCTATTTCAACACCTTTGGCTTTACAGAAAACCTCGGCTGCCAAAATTGCAAAGTCAAGCCTTGAAATGTTGTCAGTATAACGTACGCTTGCATTGTTAAACAAAAATCCGGCTTCTCTCATTTTTTTAATACTCGATAAAGCATAAGCCGAGGGGATGTCCTTGCCCGAAGTCAGGTTTACGTAATAATCTTCGGACTTTTCGGTTTCGTCAAGCTCCTTGAAAAGAGCATAGTAATCTCTTCCGCCTATGTTTTTGGTTTTAATGACATAGCCGTTATTTTCGGTTTCCCAAGCTGTGCTTAGTTTTCCGCTGCCGGAAAGACCCAAATAGAGGTATAAATAAGGTGCGGAATATGTTTCAACTCCTCCCTTATATTCATCGGCATATACGTGATTAATGGTTATCTTTTCTATATGGCTTATATATTCAGCCGGAGATGTATATCCCTCGGCTTTCATTTCATCTTCCGTAAACTTGCCGTAATAATCGTGACCATAGCTGTCGTCGGTTGATGAATAGGTGTAAACTCCCTCATCACATGAAATTTCAAAGACATGTATTTCGTTTGCGGAAATATAAAAGCCGTCCGACATATAAAGCCCCTCCGGTGTAGCTGTCCAAAGCAGAGCATAAGGACCTTCGCTGTCAAGTAAATATGTTGTTTCCCCGTTCTCAGACAAAGCAAGAGAAAACTTGTCGGAAAACGGTATTACGTCTTTAAATTCATATTCAACCTTCATAACCTGCCTTGCTCCCCATCTTGTTTCAAATAAAACTCCGGCTGTGTCATCGTCAATATTATGCAGTATAAAGGAGTTATGTCCTGCCGCAAGCTGAGGATATTGAAGAATTTCGCCCTCATTGCCTTTATAAAGCTGATAATTCACATAATACTGCCCTTGAGGAGAAAGCTCTTTGCCTTTACCGCCGAAAATAACAGAAGGCAGTTTCATTTTCTCCGAGGGCGTAATTTCTCCGTCCGAAATTTCATAAGGCTCATAATAATTGAAAACAGAATATCCGTTTTCAAGCAGTACACCGTTTTCATAGCGGTAGTCCGTCAGCTGAACCTCATCACCCCAAACAGTCAGCACAGAGCCGGATAAAACCGACAGCAAGGTTATCGCCGCAGTTGTTCTTTTGATAAATTTTTTCATAAAAACACCTCATTTCATTATTGACTGACTGCCGCTTCATATATGCGGCAAAGACATACATAAGCCTGTTCTCTTGAAAGGGCAGGTCTGTCTGTTTCAGTAAAATCCGCCGTTGTAAAGTTAATGTTTACGCCTAAAAGGTCGGCTAAGTTGTTAAGCATTGTTACGGCTTCGTCATATGAAATTCCTCTTGCCGGAGAAAAGGTTGTTTCCGATGTTGGCTCTATAATACCCATATAAGATGCAAAGGCAACATACACGTCAGAAGTGTCTGAAAAGCTGTTTCTGTCTGTTTCGGCTTCAATGTTGTTTTGTCTTATGTATTCAAAAATATCCGTATACTGTGACTTACAGAAAACATCAGCGGCAATATAAGCAAAATCCGCTCTTGAAATATTGTCTGAATAGAAGCAGTTGTCCTCATTAAAAAGTATGCCTGCTTCTGTAAGCTTTTCTATGCTTTCAGCCGCCCACTCCGAGGGTTCTTCCTCAGAAAGAAATGTTTCGGCAGCTTCTCCCTCCGACAGAGTTTTGAAAACACCGTACAAGCTGTTGTCGTCGGCTATACGGCTGCGGGCCATGCTTAAGCCCGAGTTTTTCGAAGCTTCATTATAGTCGGGCTGACTGTAAGCGTATTTTGCCGTTCCGCTTTTGCTGTATTCATCATATGAAAAATCGTCATAAACAAAATAGAAGCTTATACCTGTTTGGGAAAGCATAAAGTCCAAAACAGAGCGTTCCTCGGCACTGTTTGAGCCGTCGAAAACCTGCGGATCTTCAGCCTGTCCTTTTTTAATAACATTTCCACTGCAGTCGAAAACAACATATTCAAACCTGCTCTTTTTTGCACTTTCGGTGTCTGAAATAAGGCAGACACCCATATTTTTATTATCCTCGCTTATAAAACAATCGGCTGTTACATTTTCGCTTTTTGTGTATGAATATAATACCTTTCCTGTTTCCCCGTTTAAAATGTCTGTAATTTCAGCACCGTTTTCCATTCTTTCGGCTGTAAAGAAATTATCATAAAAAGGCGTTATAAGGCTGTAAGTGCAGTCGACCTTAATGTTTCCGTCCATATCCATAATTCCGTAAAGGTCGGTGTCTATGTCGCAGACTGTTATAAGATTTCCCAAAGGGTTTTGAGGGAAATATGAGGACGGATAGGCGGCTGAATAATAGTTTTCGTCTTTCTTATAGACTATATAATATTTTCCGGGCTTAAAGGCAAGGCTGCCGTCGGGCTTCACAATAACCGAAGGCACTTTAACACTGCTTTTGCCGTCATAATAATTAAGAAGCATACTTCCGTCTGTCAAAGAAACACAGTTTAAATATCTGCTTCTTGTAAGCTGTGTTTTTTCAGCTTCACTGTAAAATTCGGTTTGATAGGACACAAAGGTTTTGCCTGTGCATATTACTCTGTATGGGTAAATGTCTTTTTCCGAATCCATATTTGCTTCAAGACTGCATAAATCACTTATTGAAACGCCGTAAACAGTGCCGTCCTCTGTGTTTCCGTCTCCGAAACATCCGCCCTCTATTATATAGCTGTTCAGACTGCCGAAGGCTGCTCCCTTTTCACTTCCGTCGCCGTAACAGCTTGTGATTTTGAGAATGTTGCCCTCTGAGGTCTTTTGCAAAGCCGCATATTCCGCTGAACCTGTGTAAAGGCTGTTGTCGCCCTCAATATAAAGCGTCACATCTCCCTCGGCATCAATTTCAAAGGGCGAAGCCTTAGAGCTTGAAATATTTATATCCTTTATTGTCACAGATACGTCTGTATCGGAAATAATTTTAATTTTGTCCCTGTCTGTTGAACTGACACCGCTTTTCATTGTAATTTCATAGCTGCCGCCCTCCGTTATAACAAGGGTATTGCTTTTGTAGGCATATCCGCTGTCTCCCGAAACTGAAAAATCTCCCGTATCAGCTCCGAAAACATTAAGACAGCCTATGCACATAACAAATATAAAAGCCGCAAAAACCGCAAATATATTCTTTTTCATAATAACACCTCATTTCTTTATTTACTTACTGCCGCTTCATATATTCGGCAAAGGTTTTTATATGCCTGTTCTCTCGAAAGAGCAGGTCTTTCATCACCCTCAAAGTCCGCCAAAGTAAAATTAAGACTTAAGCCCAAACGTTTTGACGTGTTGTTAAGCATTGCCGCCGCTTCATCGTAGGAAATACCCCTTGCCGGTGAAAATGTATTGTCATCGGTTTTGCTCATAATTCCCAAACGGCAGGCAAGCAAAGCATATACATTTTTTGTGTCGTCAAATCTGTTATAATCTATTTCAATATTGTTTTGAGTTATATAATCGGAAGGGTCTGAGCCTTTGGCTTTGCAGAAAACCTCGGCTGCCAAAGCGGCAAAGTCAAGCCTTGAGATATTATCCGTATAGCGGCAGGCGGATTCGTTATATAAAAGTCCCTCTGATTTCAGGCTGTTGACGCTGTTTTTTTGCCCAAGAGGAGGGCTCGTCGTATGTTCGGTAATCGGCTTCGTTTTCGCCTTCTTCAAGCTCTCTGAAAACAGCATAATATGTCTTTCCGCCGATTTCCTTTGTGCGAAGTCTCAAATTGTTTTTTTCAACCGTATTTTCATCGTGTGCTCCGACAATTATTCTGTTATAAACTCTGCCGTCTTTGTCCTGAATAGTCTCACTGTGATGATATGATATTTCGCCTAATAAAAATTTTTCCTCACACTCATCCCTTGAAGCGTTATTGCTGCTGTCTATAATATTTCCGTCAAGGCCGCAGAACATATACACTGCATAAGAAGATGTAAAACCGTACACAGCAAAATAATTGCCGTCTTCGCTTATATAATAATAAAAACTGCGGTTTAATGCCATTTCATCATTTGAGTTTAAATACTTAAAAAGAACCTTTCCGTTTTCAGGATTTATAACATAATAATGTTTGAAATAGGTTGTTTCTCCGGCATCATAGGCTAAAAAAAGCTTGTCAAAGGGCTGTATGCTTGTGTATATAAAATCAACGGCAATATTTCCGTCCTTATCCAAAATGCCGCTTTTATGTGTGTCTATGTCATAAGCCGCATAATATTTTCCGCCTGCGCCTTGAGGATTTATCCTTACGCTTGCACCGTATTCTCCTCTCGAACCTGTAGTATACTGATAAAAATAGTACATTACATATTTTCCCGGCTTAAAAGCCACTGTTCCGTCCGGAGACAAAAGAGAAACAGGTCTTTTCGTCCTTTGGTTTTCTTTTTCCAAACATTCACCCTGCCAACAGATATAGTTATAATAAATTTCGCCGCTGCCCGGTACATTCCAAATTTGACGTTCGTGCATAGGGTAGCTTGAACCCGGCAAGGGCACTTCATAATCTAAAAGAACATAATCGTGTTTTAAAATCTGCCCGCTTTCATAGCGGTAGTCCGTCAGCTGAATTTCTTCACCCCAAGCTGTCAGTGCCGAACCGCCTAAAACCGACAGCAAAGTCAAAGCCGCCGCCATTGTTTTTAAAAATCTTTTCATAAAAATCCCTCCTTAAGCATTATTTTCGTCAAAGTTAATAAATGTGCTTTTAACCTAAATTTCGCACAATTTGTTTGACCTGTTTTTCGTTAAGTATGCCTGTTATCATATATGAATAGCCGTTATACACCCATTCGATAACTATGTTTTTATTGTTGCTCATAACTGTCTTCCTTCATTAAATAAATTATACCACAAAAGGAGGCAATTGTTAATCAGCACTTTTTTGATTTTTACAAAACAGTTTAAAAAATAGAGAAAAATTGAACTCATAGGCAGCAAACGATACGGTTATTGTGAAATACAGGAATAATTTTACACCACAAAAAGACCAACCCCCTTAAGTCAATAGCTTAAAGCAGTTGGTCTGTATTGTTAAAAATTATTATGATATATTCGACAATATTCTAATTACTTTTTTCAATTTATTGAGGCGAATAAGACAAGCTATGAAGATTTTGAAACTGTTCATCAGCGAATAAGCGTTAAAAAGCCTTTTGCACAGCCCAACCCCGACAATATTTTTAAAGGTTTGATTAAATGCGGTGAATGCGGAAAAAACTTTGTTTATAAGAAAGATATTTCCTCAAAGCAAGCCCATAAATATATGTGTTTATGGTACAATCATTACGGTAAAGAGAGGTGTACTCCTCATTCAGTCAGTGTCAGCGTTATATATGACCTTGTTTTGAATGATTTAAACCGTCACATCTGTTTTGTAAATACAGATAAAGAAGCATATATAAATCATTTTGCAGGCTTTTCGGACAAACAAAGTTCAGACGAAAAAGTTCTATTCCAAAAGGAACAGGATAAAATAAAAAAGCGGCTAAACGAAATTCAACGCAATCTTGCCGATGAAGCGAGGCTTTTCTTATAGTAACTATAATATCTGCCGCCGACTGACCACCTTTTAAGTGGCTGCTTAGCCATTATAGACAACAGCTATTTTGGCGGAGATTAGGCAAGTGTTGACGCACTTGCCTTTCTTTATTTATATAATACACCCAACACAACACACAACAGAATTTCAAGTCTTTTAAGAAAAATTTTTCAGCATAAAAGCAAAAAAAGTGTTGTCATAATTTCATTTTTGTATTACAATATATATAACTGTTTAAAGAATTAAAATAATTAAACAAAAACGAGTTGACAAACGGAGGGCTAAATATGAAATATCTGAATTTTTCCGTCACAGAGCCGGAATTTAAAGACACAATATATTCCGTAAGGGAATTTGGTGCAAAAGGCGACGGCTTTACAAACAACACCGAAGCAATTAATAACGCCATAACTCACGCCTCCGAAAACGGCGGCGGCGTTGTAACCGTTCCCAGAGGAATTTTCTTTACGGGGCCTATAACACTTAAAAACGATGTAAACCTTCACCTTCAGGCAGGTGCCGTTTTGCTGTTTTCTTCAAACGTAGACGACTATCCCCTTGTTATGGTGAATTATGAGGGTTCTCAGGCTTACCGCTGTACTTCCCCCATTAATGCAAAGGGCGCAACCAACATTGCCATAACGGGCAAGGGCGTTATAAACGGCTCAGGCGACCCCTGGAGACCCGTTAAAAAATTTAAAGTTCCCGACAGACGCTGGCGCAAGCTTATTTCGTCCGGCGGCGCTATAAACGTTCTTAACGGCGGTGAGGAAACATGGTGGCCTACGGAAAGAGCAAGAATAGGTCATGACCTTTTAAGCACATACGGTCCTAACCTTAAGGACTATGACACATGCTATGAGTGCAGAGACTTCTTAAGACCATGTCTTGTTTATTTGGAGGACTGCCACAATATTCTCATTAAGAATGTTACTTTTAAAAACTCGCCGGCTTGGAGTATTCACCCTTTCCTCTGCGACAATATAACCGTTAAGGATATTATTGTCAGCAATCTTGACACAGCACAGAACTCCGACGGTATCGACATTGACTGCTGTCACAACGTTAAAATTTTGGATTCAACCTTTGACGTAGGCGACGACGGAATTTGTATGAAGTCAGGCAAAAACGAAGAGGGCAGAGCAAGAGGTATACCCACATTTAATGTTTACATAAACAACTGCACCGTTTTCCACGGTCACGGCGGCTTTGTTTTGGGCAGCGAAATGAGCGGCGGACTTCACAACATTGAAATTTCGGAATGTACTTTTATCACCACCGACTGCGGCGTTAAGCTTAAGAGCTGCGTAGGCAGAGGCGGCGTTATCGAAAACATTTACATTCACGGAATTAATATGATGCACCTTCCCAAAGAGGCTATTGTGTTCACTACAGGCTATGACATCGACTCTCACGAGGGTCAGGAGGTTTCCGAGGAGGAAATTCCCGAATTCAGAAACGTTATTGTTGAAAACATTACCTGCACACACTGCGTAACTCCGATTTCTATTGTGGGGCTTAAGGAAAGACCTATTCACGACATTACGCTTAAGAATATCCGCATAGCTTCAAGACAGCTTGAAAAGGTTTATAAGTATGCCGAGAATATTAAGGAGCAGAATGTAGTTATAACAGAGCTTTTGGGTGAACATTATTAAACAGCCGCTTATTAGCAGGTTTATTGCTTCCTAAATTTTTTAAAAACTCTTTTAAAATTTTTCAGACTTTGCGTTTATAAAGGCGTATATATATTTGAAAAAAGAAAAAAAGAAAAAATATAAATTAGAACCTCTTAACTGAGGTTTTAATTTGAAAGATATTTAGCACTCACAAAGTGAGAGTGCTGATAAATTTTAAAGGAGTGATAAATATGTTATGTCAGAAATGTAATCACAACAATGCAACAGTTCACTATGAGCAGAATATAAACGGAAAGGTAACAAAGCTTGACCTTTGCCCCGAATGTGCCAAAGAAATGAATATAGGTATGCCCCAGTTTTCAACAGGCTTTTCAAGCCTTTTAGACGGCTTCGGCTCACTTTTCGGAGAAATGCCCTCTATTTCAAGCTTTTTCGATACGCCTTCCCAAATCGCTTCCACAAGCTGCACAGGCTGCAACACAAGCTTAGGCGAGCTTAACAACTCAAGCTTTTTGGGCTGTCCCGACTGCTACAGTGCTTTTGAAAGCCTTATCGAAAATACCTTGGGCAGATGTCAAAAGGATATTCGCCACACAGGTAAGCGCCCCAACCGTTTGGGCGGGCGCTCAAAAACAGAGGAAAACACAGGAGCAGCTGACAGCGGCAAGCCTATGACAGAGGTCGAGAAGCTGAGAGCAGAGCTTAAAGAAGCCGTTAAGGCAGAAAACTATGAAAAAGCAGCAGAACTGAGAGACAAAATTAAGGAGCTGGAGCAATAAAATGAACAATATGGTAATTTCAACACGAATAAGGCTTGCACGAAACTTAAACGGCTTCAGCTTCCCTCATAAGCTTAACCCCAAGGACGCTGAGGAAATAACCTCAAGGGTTCAAAACGCTCTTGCACCTATTATAAAGGATTTTACGCTTGTTAAAATGTCCGATGTGGATAACGTAACAAAGCAGATGCTTGCTGAAAACGGAACAATCAGCCCCGATGCGGCAAACAACAGGCTTTGCAGGGTTTTTATCAAGAAGGACGGAGGAGCTGAAATAACTGTCAACGAAGAGGATCACGTCCGTATTCAGACCGTACGCAGTGACGACAATATAGACGCAGCCTTTGAGCTTGCAAACAGGCTTGACGATCTCCTTGACGAAAGCTTAAGCTTTGCCTTCAGCGATAAATACGGATATTTGACGGTTTGCCTTACAAACACAGGCACGGGAATGAGGGCTTCTTATATGCTTCACCTGCCTATGCTTGAAAAAACAAAGCAGATTAAGGCACTTGAAAGCGAAATAGGCCGTTTCGGAATGGTTATAAGAGGCTCACACGGCGAAGGCAGCGAAGCCGTAGGCAGTCTCTATCAGCTTTCAAACCAGGTGACCTTGGGCAAGTCCGAAAGAGAAATAATAAACGATTTAAACAACATTATGAAGCAGATTACCGCAAAGGAAGCCGCCTTAAGAGAAAAGGTTAAAGGCGACGCAGCCTTTCAAGATGTGATTTTCAGAAGTCTGGGCATATTGAAATTCTGCAAAACTATATCCGCAAAGGAAGCTATGGAACATCTTTCCAACGTAAAAATGGGCATAGAAAGCGGTATAATAAAAGACAAAGAGGATAATATTTATAATATAATGACAGATATTCAGCCGTCGGTAATTAAAAAGAAAGAGGGTCAAGCCCTGAGCAACGCAGAAATTTGTAAGAAGCGTGCCGAATATCTGAATAATAAACTGTAAAGGAGGCTACATACTATGCAGGTTAGACTTTCACAGAAATCGACAGAGGTTATAAACAGAGCTATGGAAATTTCCGCTGAAATGGGTCACAATTATGTGGGAACGGAGCATATTCTTTTTGCACTTGCAGACGTTCAGGACTCCACAGCGGAGGAAGCCATATCGGCTCAGGGTATAACCCCCGAGGATATTGAAAATAAAATAGAGGAGCTTACAGGCAGAGGAGAAGCCTTGGCTCAGAAAAACACAATAAATTCATTTACACCTAGAGCAAAGAGGGTTCTTCAGCTTGCCGGACAGGAGGCTGTCTATTCGGGACAGCAGATTGTAGGAACGGAGCATCTTCTTTTGGCTCTTATTAAAGACAGCGGTCAAAGCTATGACCAAAGCGTGGCTTACCGTGTTTTGGAGGCTTTGGGAGTAAGCCCCGAAAGGCTTTTAAACGATTTGCTTTCAGAGTTGGGCTTTGATCAGGAAGGGGAGTATGAAGGGGGCAGCCCCGCAGGCGGCGGAAAGGCTTCTAAAGGCAAGTCAAACACTCCTACCCTTGATAAATTCGGCAGAGACTTAACGGCTATGGCGAGGGACAACAAGTTCGACCCCATTGTAGGCAGAGAAAAAGAGGTTTCAAGAGTTATTCAGATTTTGAGCAGAAGAACCAAAAACAACCCCTGTCTCATAGGCGACCCCGGTGTAGGTAAAACAGCCATTGCGGAGGGGCTTGCCCAGGACATAGCTTCAGGCAATGTTCCTGAGGTTTTAAAGGATAAGAGAGTTGTGGCTATGGATTTGGCTTCTATGGTTGCCGGCACAAAGTTCAGAGGTGAGTTTGAAGAGAGAATTAAAAAGACAATTGACGAGGTAATTAAAGCCGGAAACGTCATTCTCTTTATTGACGAGCTTCACACAATAATCGGTGCAGGCGGAGCAGAAGGCTCTATGGACGCTTCAAATATTCTGAAGCCCTCTCTTGCAAGGGGTGAGATGCATGTTATAGGTGCAACAACCCTTAACGAATACAGAAAATATATTGAGAAGGACGCAGCCCTTGAAAGACGTTTTCAGCCCGTTATGGTAGACGAACCCTTACAGGACGAAGCCATAAAAATGCTTTTCGGGCTCAGAGACAAATATGAGGCTCACCACAATGTAAAGATTACAGATGACGCAATCGAAGCCGCAGTTAAGCTTTCGTCACGTTATATTACAGATCGTTTTCTTCCCGACAAGGCAATAGACGTTATCGATGAAGCCGCTTCTAAGGTAAGGCTTTTGACATATACAGCACCTCCCGAAGTGAAGGAGCTTAAGGAACGGCTGGAAATTCTTTCAAGAGAAAAGGAAGCCGCCGTTAAAAGTGAAGCCTATGAAAAGGCAGGTCAGATTAAGAAGGAACAGGACGGGCTTAAGGAAAAGCTGACAGCTCTTGAGGACAAGTGGAAGGCTGAAAACAGCGAAAAGGTTATGGAGGTAACCTCCGACACTGTAGCCGAAATTATAGGCGGCTGGACGGGTATTCCCGTAAGCAAGCTCCGTCAAGAGGAGGGAGAACGTCTCCGCAATATGGAGCAAATTCTCCACAGCAGAGTAATCGGTCAGAATGAAGCCGTTACCGCAATTTCAAAGGCTATCAGAAGAAGCAGAGTAGGTCTTTCAGACCCCAAGCGTCCTATAGGCTCATTCCTTTTCTTAGGCCCTACAGGCGTAGGCAAGACGGAGCTTTCAAAGGCTCTTGCAGAGGTTCTTTTCGGTGATGAAAACGCCGTAATTCGTCTTGATATGAGTGAATACATGGAGAAGCACACAGTCTCAAAGCTTATAGGCTCGCCTCCGGGATATGTAGGCTATGAGGAGGGCGGTCAGCTTTCCGAAAAGGTCAGAAGAAATCCTTATTCGGTTATTCTTTTTGACGAAATCGAAAAGGCTCACCCCGATGTTTTCAACATTCTTCTTCAGGTTCTTGACGACGGACACATTACCGACAGCCAGGGCAGAAAAATCGACTTTAAGAACACCGTTATTATAATGACCTCAAACGCAGGAGCAAAGAATATTACCGCGCCCAAGAGCTTAGGCTTTACCGCAGGCTCTGCCGACGGTGACAATTCGGCGGACTATGAAAAAATGAAATCTCTTGTTATGGGAGAGGTTAAGAAGATATTCCGCCCCGAGTTTATAAACAGAATTGACGATATAATCGTTTTCCAAATGCTCACAAAGGACGAAATTAAGCAGATTGCCACACTTATGATTAACGAGGTTAAAACAAGGGTTAAAACAAATATGGGCATTGACCTGACTTTGACAGACGCAGCCCTTGATAAAATTGCGGAAACGGGCTATGACAAGGTTTACGGCGCAAGACCCTTAAGACGTACAATTCAGTCTGACATTGAGGATCTTTTGGCGGATAAAATTCTTGAAGGCTCTGTTAAAGAAAATTCAGCGGCTACAGTCGATTATAAAGACAACGCCTATGTAATATCATAAACAAAGTATACCATTATATCACCCACTTAAAAAGGCTTTGGCGGAAGGTTAATTCGCCGAAGCCTTTTGATATTATGTATTAATAATGCCAACTTGAGAATATGAGTGGCAGAAAAATTTTTTAAAATGGTGAAGCCAAACATCGGTGATAAGGCTCCCCTTGAGGGGCTCAGAATTTTTAGCAAATTATTGGCTGAATTGTTACAATTTTAATACATTATGCAATTTAATTTTTTCTAAAAATTTTTCTTTAAAATACTTGTAATTAAAAAAATATGGTGTATAATATAAATATAAAAAGAAAAGGCGAGTACCGCAAATACTTACCTAATCCCGTCTTTCGACTAAGCAATTGCTTCAAGTCAGTTAGGCGGTGGAATTGTATATGATTATAGACCACCACTGCTTACGACAAAGGGGTGGTCTTTTTTACAACATTTATCAACAATGCTATATATTTGATGTCATACAAAGGTGTCTCTTATACACATAT
>JAJPZT010000085.1 GCA_021204175.1 Clostridiales bacterium
TATCTTTATAAAGACCTCCTGGGCTATGTCGTCAGCCTCGTGGGGGTCGTTTGTCATACGGTGAATAACCGAAAAAACAAGGCTTTTATATCGTCTTATAATCTCGGAAAAATCGTCCTTTCTGCCGTTTAAAACAGAATTGACAATCTGAATATCCGTTTTGTTTTCCATATTATCAATATTCTCAATATTTTCGGTCATTTATTCACCGCCTTACATATATATACGTTTTACAAATTTCAATGTTTATAAAAAAGATAAAATTAAGTAAAAATCTTAAAAAGGGGAGTGCCGCAGAGTACAGCACTCCCAAAATTATTCGTCAATGAATTTCAGTGTGGTATGAAACCTGTCCTTAGCAGCCTTTGTGTTGGGAAAGATTTTTCTCGCCTCTCCAACCTCGGCTCTTGGGTTCATAAGTGCAGGGCTGTAATGTGTAAGCCACATCTCTTTAACCTCTCCTGCCTTGGCAAGCGCCGCCGCCTCCGAAAAAAGCATATGTTTCTTTTCCTTAAGGCTTGAAAGCTTCTCAGGGTCTGAATACATTCCCTCACATATAAACAGGTCTGCGCCTCTTATAAAATCGGGAATTTCCGCCGTAGGCCGTGTATCCGTTGTGTAGCAAAGCTTAAGCCCCTTTCTGTCAGGGCCTAAAACCATATCGGAGGTCAAAAGCCGACCCTCATCGGTAACAACACTGTCTTCCTTCTGAAGCCTTGACCAGTATTTCAGGGGAATATCATTTTCCTTAGCCCTTTCGGGAGAAAACTTGCCCTTTCGGGGCAGCTCAAAGGAATAGCCGTAGCATGTTATTCTGTGGTTAAGCCTAAGAGCCTTAACCTTTAAGCCTATAATCTCCGTCTCGAAAAAATTCGTGTCGATTTCCTTAAGAATAACCTCATAGGGCAGCTCCGGCGCAATTGTTCTTAACCCCGTCACAACCCTTTCAAGCCCCTTTGGCCCAATTATGGTCAAAGGCTCGGTTCTGTCGGAGTTGCCTATTGCCAAAAGCATACCCGGCAAGCCCGAAATATGGTCAGCATGAAAATGGGTTATAAGAATGGCGTCTATATTTTTAAAGCCCCAGCCAAGAAGCTTTGCCGTAATTTGTGTGCCTTCGCCGCAGTCTAACAAAATCATTCTGCCGTTTAGACGCAAAAGCAGGGAAGTCAGCCACCTGTCCGGCAGGGGCATCATACCGCCTGTTCCCAAAAGTGCTGCGTCAAGCATCAGAACAGCCCGAACTTCTTTTTCTTTTTAGGCTCGTCCGCAACCTCCTCGGCTGATGCGGGAGCTGCTGCCGGTGCGTTTGAAAGATTAGGCTCTTTAATGCCTAAAATTTCTTCTTTTCTTACGGGAATGGTTACGCTCTTGTTTGTGCCGAACTCAACCATAAATTCACTTTCGTAAACATTTACAACCTTGCCGTAAAGACCCCCTGTTGTAACAACCCAGTCGCCTAACTTAATGCTTTCTTTAACAGCCTGTCTTTCGGCTTCTCTCTTCTTGTTGGGTCTGATTGCAAAGAAATAGAAGAGAAGGCAAAGACCTACGATATAAATAATCCAAAACATAGGGCCGAAGCCTCCTGAGCTTTGAGCCTGACCGCTTGCTGTTGTGGCAGCCTCTGCGGCAGCTTCCGTAGCTGCTTCGGCAGCACCGGCAAGACTTCCGTTAAGCTCGCCACTAAGTAAACTTAAAATCATTTTATTCACTCCATTCGTTTATTAACTGCATTTAAACTTACTTTTTTAATTATATATTAGAAAATTAAAACCGTCAAGCCTATACTTTTTGAAATTCAGAAATAAACTTCTCCGTTAGGTCTATACCTTTTGAAATTTTGAAATGTTAAGAACAATTCCCATAGATATAAGCATTATTATAAGAGATGTTCCGCCGTAGCTTATAAAGGGAAGGGGAATACCCGTATTGGGCATAGTATTCGTAACAACGGCTATGTTCATTATAACCTGAATACCTATCATAATAATAATTCCCCCGGCGGTAAGCACCCCGAACTCCGTATCCGCAAGCATTGAAACTCTTATAACTCTCCAAATAAGTATCATAAAAAGTATTATAACAATTGCCGCTCCGAAAAAGCCAAGCTCCTCACATAAAATCGAGAAAATAATGTCGTTGTGGGCTTCGGGAATATACCCTAACTTCTGCCGGCTGTGACCTAAGCCCAGCCCCAAAAATCCCCCGGAAGCTATGGCGTAAAATGACTGAACGGCCTGATAGCCTGTGTCCTGGGCATAGTCAAAGGGGTTAAGCCACGCCTTAATTCTCTCAAGTCTGAATGACGCAAGGGCAATACCTGCCAAAAGCCCTAAGCCCCCTAAAGGAATAAAGGGAAGGAAAAATCTCTTGTTTGGCGTACCTATAAACAAAATACCCATACCTATGGCAAAGGTAACTATAGCCGTTGAAAGGTTTTCGATAGCTATTAAGCCTGTGGGAACGCATATTATAGCAATACATCTTACAAAGCCCTTAGGGGTTGTCAAAATATTTTTATTATCGTCTATATAGCTTGACAGAAAAAGTATAAGGGCAAGCTTTGCAACCTCTGAGGGCTGAAAAAACCAAAGCCATCTTTTTGCACCGTTTATTTCCGTACCGAAAATCAAAACAAGCACCAAAAACACAAGAGAAAGCCCGTAGGCAACAGGCAGAAAGGGCTTAAGCCCCTTATAATTATAGTTTGCAAGAATAATCATAGCAATCATACCTACGGCAAGATAGGTCAAATGCTTTTTCAAAAAATAATAAATGTCATAGTTAAAGGCTTCGTTGTTTCCTGCTGAATAATAGCTGGCGGAGAAAATCATAATAGTACCTATTATAACAAGAAGAAGCACTACAAACAGAATTATAAAATCCACCGAGCCTATTATAAGTCTCTCGCCCTTTTGATCATTATTCGATTTTGAAGCTCTTGATGACGTTCCCGATGTTGTTCCCGTGGTTCTCCGTCTTGTTAAGGTTGTGTCTGCCAAATTATTCAACTCCTGACTAAGTCTTTGAAGATTTCTCCTCTCTGCTCATAGCTTTTAAACATATCCCAGCTTGCACAGGCAGGTGACAAAAGAACACAGTCTCCCTCTTCCGCCTTGTTTTCACAAGCTGAAACGGCTTCTTCAAAGGTATCGAAAAGCTCATAGTCTGAAAAGCCCTGTCTGTCGCATTCTGCTTTTATGTCAAGCTTAACTGCCCCTATAAGCGCCAAATATTTAACTCTGCCCTTAAATGTGGCTACCCACTCAGCATAGTCTGAGTGTTTGTCATAGCCGCCGCCTATAAGGCAAATAGGCTTTTTCATAGCGTAAACCGCTTTAATTGCCGCGTCGGGGTTTGTACCCTTGCTGTCGTTATAATAGTCTACGCCTTTTTTAGTAACAACAAATTCTATTCTGTGTTCAACAGCCTTAAATTCTCTTAAGGTCTGTCTTATTAAATCGATTTCAACGCCGCCGCAAAGCCCCAAAGCCGCAGCCGCCATAGCGTTTTCAACATTATGCTTGCCCAAAATATTCATTTCGTCAATGTCAATGAGCTTTTCGGATAAGCCAAGCATATTTACATAAATACTTTTTTCGTCAGACCAAACTCCGCTGACTTTTTTCTCCGAAGAGAAGAAGTAAACCTTAGCCTTTGTCTTTTCAGCCATTTTAAGGGTTGCTTCATCCTCGGCATTAAGAATAAGGAAGTTATCCTCTGTCATATTCTTAAACACATTTTCCTTAACCCTTGTGTAGTTTTCGACAGTTCCATGTCTGTCCAAATGGTCGGGGGTTATGTTTAAAACAGCGGCGCAGACAGGCTTATATGTCTTTATGTTTTCAAGCTGAAAGCTTGAGTTTTCAATTACCGCCCTGTCATTCTTTCCTAAATTCAAAACCTTTTCTGAAAAAGGAACGCCTATGTTGCCGACAGTTTCGGTTTTGTATTTCTTAGAGAAAATCTCGCCTGTAAGAGCTGTTGTTGTGGTTTTGCCGTTTGTACCCGTAATTGCAACAACAGGGGCTTCGCAAAGTGTATAGGCAAGCTCTATTTCAGAAATTACCTCAATGCCTGCTTCCTTAGCCTTTAAAATAAAGGGAAGATTAGCGGGAATACCGGGGCTTAAAACCACAAGGTCAAAGCCTGTTATAATTTCATCGGGGTTCTCGCCTAAGAAGAGAGTTATTCCCTTAAGCTCATCTGAGTTTAAGTCAAGCTCCTTTTCCGTCTTTTTATCCTGAAGGGTTACCTCTGCGCCTTTGCTTAACAAAAGCTTTGCGGCGGATATGCCGCTTCTTGCACAGCCGCAGACCAACACCTTTTTATCCTTATAATTTGTCATAACCTGCCTCCGTCAGAAAATACCGTCAGCCGCCAAAAAGCCGACCAAAACGGCAATTGAAGTTATTATATAAAATACCGCAACGACTTTTGTTTCGTTCCAGCCGCATTTTTCAAAGTGGTGGTGAAGGGGCGCCATTTTGAAAATTCTCTTTCCGTGGGTCAGCTTGAAATAGCCTACCTGTAAAATAACTGAAAGGGCTTCCAAAACATAAATTATGCCCACAACAATCAAAAACAAGGGCATCTTAAACAGCACGGCAACAGCCGCCAAAAAGCCCCCTAATGCAAGTGAGCCCGTATCACCCATAAAAACCTTAGCCGGGTAGGAGTTAAACAGCAGAAAGCCCAAAAGTGAGCCTGCCGCAGCTCCGGCAATAGGCAGAACGCCGCTTGAAAGCTTTAACGCCGCAAACATAAAAAACAGTGTAACAAGAACGGTTACTCCGCTTGCTAGCCCATCAAGACCGTCAGTTAAATTAACGGCATTGACAGTTCCCAAAACCGCAAAAATAACAAAGGGTATAAACAAAATTCCCAAATCGATTTCGAAGCCCTTCATAAAAGGAACGTAAACCGCTGTTCCTATATCTGTGTAATTATATATGTAATAAATGAATATTCCCGTTACAACAAGCTGAAGGACTATTTTCTGCCAAGCCCTGAGCCCTAATGAACGCTTTTTAACCACCTTAATATAATCATCGATAAAGCCTATAATTCCGTAGCCCAGAGTCATAAAAAGAACTATAATTCCGTCGGAGTTTCCCTTAATGAAAAACAGCGATGAAAGAAGCATACTTAAAAGAATCATTATGCCGCCCATAGTGGGAGTTCCGGCTTTAACAAGGTGTGTTTCGGGGCCATCGTCTCTGACATTCTGACCGAATTTCAGTCTGCGCAGCAATGGTATAACAACGGGACACAAAATTACATTAAAAACAAAAGCAATAAGTATTGAATAGACCGCAGCGGTCATTTTTTCATCCATAGGTTAATCTCCTTAAGAAGTTACATTTTCTTTAACCTTTCGGTTATTTCTTCAAACCTTGCCCCTCTTGAGGCTTTTATTAAAACAGTGTCGTTTCTTTTGAGAATTTTCTTAAAATTGTTATAAAATTCTTCCTTTGTTTCGTAGTAGAATACCTTTTTAGCCCCTCCGAAGGACGCCCCCAAAGTAAGCTTTAAAACATTTTCGTTTCCTATGCCTACAACAGTGTCAATGCCCTCTTTTGCGGCGTACTCCCCCACCTCTCTGTGATAGTCCGGTGAGCCTTCGCCAAGTTCAAGCATTTCACCCAAAATAACCGCTTTTCTGCCCTCTAAGGGTGCAATTGCGGAAATTCCCGCTTTTACAGACTGGGGGTTGGCGTTATAGGTATCGTCTATAAGAGTATATTTTTCGGTATGAATTATATTCATTCTTTTATCGGGAGACACAAAGCTTTCTATGCCCTGTTTAATCTCCTGTGCAGAAAGCCCCAAAAGCTTTCCGCAGGTCATAGCCGCAAGAGCATTCAAAACCATATGTCTGCCGGAGGTTTTAAGCTCGACGGGTATTTTTTCGCCCTCGATAACTGCCGTAAATTTGGTCTTTTCAAGAGATAAATATTCTATATCCTCCGCAAAAACAGCGTCCTTCTCATGGTCAAAGCCGTAAAACAAAGCGTCCGGGTGAGCTTCTCTAAGTGTGCTTAACATATCGCAGTCGCCGTTTAAAACCTTTTTGCCGCCGGGCTTTAAGCTTTCGAAAATCTCACACTTGGCTTTTAAAATGCCCTCTCTGCTGCCCAAATATTCTATGTGGGAAACTCCCGAATTTGTGATTACGGCTATGTCGGGCTTGGCAATTTTACCCAAATAGGAGATTTCGCCGAAGTGGTTCATACCCATTTCCAAAACAAGGGCTTCTGTTGTCTCTTCGGTTTTGAAAACCGTCATAGGCAAGCCTATGTGATTGTTGAAGTTTTTGTCTGTTTTAACGGTGTTGAACTTTGCCGACAAAACAGAAGCTATCATATCCTTGGTTGTGGTTTTGCCTACGCTTCCCGTAATTCCCACAACGGGAATATGGAAAAGACCTCTGTAATATGCCGCCAAGTCTCCCAAAGCCTTAAGAGTGTCATCTACCAAAACATAGGGAAGCTCGGATTTAACCTCTACCTGTGAAACAAAAGCCGCCGCCTCCTTTTCGGGAAGTGAGCCTATAAAGTTATGACCGTCAAATCTTTCGCCCTTTATGGCAAAAAACAAGTCTCCCTCGCCTACGGTTCTCGAGTCGGTGGAAACGCCGCTTATTGCCCTGTCGTCTCCTATCAGCTTACCGCCGCAGGCTTTTTCTACCTCTTTTAAAGTTATGCTTTTCATAGTTATATTCCTTACTTCTTTATTTCTTCAAGCGCCTGTTCGGCAACCTCTGCATCGTCAAAGTGAATTGTTTTGTCCTTGAAGATTTCATAGTCCTCATGACCCTTACCGGCTATAATAACCGAGTCGCCGTCCTGAGCAAGCTCAATTGCCCTGTAAATAGCGTCCTTTCTTGAAACCAAAACCTCGAACTTATCGGTTACGGGTTCAACCCCAACCAAAATATCCTTTATAATGTCCTCGGGCTCTTCGCTTCTAGGGTTGTCTGAGGTAACAATGGAATAATCCGAAAGCTTAGCTGAAATTTCGCCCATTATGGGGCGTTTCTTTTTGTCTCTGTCTCCGCCACAGCCGAAAACGGTTATAATTCTGCCCTTTGTAAACTCTCTTACGGCGTTAATAATGTTTAAAACTCCATCGGGGGTATGAGCGTAGTCTATAAACACATTGAAGCCTCTGCCTGAAGCAATGTTTTGTATTCTTCCGGGAACGCCCTTTATGTTGCCCAAAGCTGTCACGATTACTTCCATAGGCACACCGGTCGCCAAAGCTCCGCCGACTGCCGCCAAAGCATTATAGACAGAAAATCTGCCGGGAACGGCAAAGCTTACAGGGTAGGCTTTGCCCGAATATTCTATATCAAAGTTTACATGGTCGGGCATATATTTAATGTTTACTGCCTTAATGTCGCAGTCGTTTTCAATGCCGTAGGTCATAATTCTGCACCTTGCAAGCTCCTTAATTCTGCCGCAGTAGCTGTCATCGGCGTTAAGAACACCCTTTCGGCACATTTTGAAAAGCCTTGCCTTGGCTTTCATATAGTTTTCCATAGTGCCGTGAAGATCAAGGTGATCCTGTGTTAAATTGGTAAATATGCCTACTTCAAATTCAACTCCGTCAACTCTGTAAAGCTGTAAGGCGTGAGAGCTGACCTCCATAGCTACGTTTGTTACCCCCATATCCCTCATATCGCAGAGAATTTCGTTTAGGTCGATAGCGTCGGGGGTTGTGCTTGTGGGCAGATGATAGTCAAGCTTCTTGCCGTTGGCACGAATTTCAACAGTGCCTATAACCCCTGTTTTTTTGCCGTATTCCTTAAAAATTTCTTCAAGGAAATAGGTGGTCGAGGTTTTGCCGTTTGTGCCTGTTACGCCCACAATTTTAAGATTCCTGCCGGGATTGTGGTAGAAGTTTTTAGCGCAGTAGCCCAAAACAAAACGGGGGTTCTTAACTCTTATGTAGCAGACCCCTTCGGAAAGCTCAGAGGGCATTCTTGTCAGAATAACAGCCTTTGCCCCTGAGGCAACAGCTGAAGGTATGAACTTGTGTCCGTCAACAACAAACCCCTCTATAGCCACAAAAAGAAAGCCCGGCTTAACCTGTCTCGAATCTATGGTAAACCCCTTTATATCCACATTTTCACTGCCCGAAATAACTTCATATTCAAGATTTTTGAGTACATCGGCTAATATCACAGCTATCCCTCCGTTTCATTTATTATGTTGCTATACATAAAGTATTATTTTACTGCTTTTATATATTTTTTCACCCGCTTGGGGAAACTGACCTGTTATTGTGTCTCCGTCTCCTACAATGACGGCTTCCATACCGGCTTTTTGAAGCTCGGCTTTGACCTCGCTTGCCTTAAGCCCTTTATAATCCTCTAAGATATAGGGGGCTATGTCTGCGTTTGAAAGCTCCTCTTCATTATACTCTGCCTTAATTCCCACATAAGGCAGAACCATTGACAGAAGATCCTTCATTACAGGGCCTGTTACCTGACCGCCGTAATATACCCCCTGTGGTTCATCTATTAAAACAAGGGCTATAACCTGAGGGTTTTCAGCCGGAGCAAAAGCCATAAAAGAAGCTATGTATTTTCCGCTGCCCCGGGGAAGCTTCTCGCTTGTGGCGGTTTTGCCCCCTATTCTGTAGCCGGGAATATATGCCTTATTTCCTGTTCCGGAATATACCACAGACTCCAAAATTTCTCTCATAGTGTCGGAGGTTTCCTTTGAAATGCTCCTTTCCTCTGAGGAGAAGTCCAAAGCCTGAAAAAGACTTCCGTCTGGGTTTAAAACCTCTTTGCCTACGTGAGGGGTTATAAGTCTTCCGCCGTTTATGACGGAAGAAGCCGCTCTTAAAAGCTGCAAGGGGGTAATCTGAAAGGTCTGACCGAAGCTCATTGTGGCAAGCTCCACAGGGCCTATGTTTTCCTTCTTGTGCATAATACCCACAGCTTCACCGGGAAGGTCAATACCTGTTTTTTTGTCAAAGCCGAATTTAAGCATATATTCGTAGAACTTTTCAGAACCCAGCCTTGCGGCTACGTCCATAAAAACAGGGTTGCAGCTGTTTTGAACCCCTTCAACAAAGGTTTCAGTTCCGTGGCTTCTGGGAGACCGCCAGCATTTTATATATCTGCCGCCTACCTCTCTTCCGCCGCCGCAGTTAAATGTATCGTCGGGCTTAACAACCCCTTCTTCAAGCCCTGCGGAAGAGGTAACGATTTTAAAGGTTGACCCCGGTTCATAGGTATCGTTTATATTGAAATTCCGCCACATGGCGTTTAGATAATTGTTTCTTTCCTCCGATGAAAGGCTGCTCCACTGAGACAAAAGACTTTCATCGTTTATTGTGAAAGGCTCATTTAGGTCAAAATCGGGCTTGCTTGCCATTGCATAAATTTCGCCGTTTTGAGGATTCATAACAATGACTGCGCCTTTTTTTGCCCCCTTAGCCTCCACTGCGTTTGAAATAAGCTCTTCAGCGTATTTCTGTATGTTTATATCTATTGTTGTAACCAGTGTTTTTCCGTCGTCCGGGGCGTTTCTGGTCTTTTTGCTGAAATTAAGCTCAACACCCCTTGCGTCTGTTTCGGTTAATATTTTGCCCTGTTCGCCCTTAAGATATGCGTCATATTTGGCTTCCAGCCCTATAATGCCCTGATTATCCTTGCCTACAAAGCCTATAACACGGCTTGCAAGGCTGTTATAGGGGTAAACCCTTTTAACGTCCTCGTCTACCGCCACTCCCTTAAGCTCAAGACCTCTTATTTTTTCAGCCGCTTCAGGGTCTGCTTTGGTCACAATTCTTTCAAGGGCAACCCTTTTGTTTACTTTCTTAAGAACCTCGTCATAGTCAAGGCTTAAGGCTTCGGAAAGAGCCTTTGCCGTCCCCTCATAATCTGTTATTTGAGAATGAACAACGCTTATGGAATAGGCTGTTTCGTTTTCTGCCAGGGGAGTGCCGTTTCTGTCGGTAATTATGCCCCTTTTTGCCTTTATAAGGCGGTCTCTTGTCTGCTGTTCATAAGCAAGGCTCTGTAAGTGTTCGCCCTGAAAAAACTGTATGTAAAACACTCTTCCCAAAAGAAGCACAAGCAAAATCTCATAAACACAGAAGCCGAAAAACAGCCGCCTTTTTTCCCACACAGGTGATCTGAACACAGGCTTTCCTCCTTACGGCATAATATAAAGTATATGAAAATGCCGCAAGGTATATGTCTGTGATAATGTTGTTTTAACTTAGCTTTACTTTAACCGTTGTTCCCGAGGGAACCTTAGTTCCGGCAGAGGGAGACTGCTTATAAACTGTCTTGACCCCTTCTTCCTTTGAGTCAACAGCTTCGGTAGTTGTCTCCGTCTGGGTATCGGAGCTTTCGCCGTCAGCCGATGTTACAGCCGATGAAACAGAGCCGCTTCTCTCGTCAAAGTCGGCGTTGGTGTTTTCTATAACAAGATCAAAGCCGTATGCCGAAAGAGCCTGAGCCGCCTGCTCCGCCGTCAAGCCCGTCAGGTCGGGCACGGCTTCCAAGGTGGAGTTGCTGTCGCCTATGGTTATATACAAAAGAACCTTTGTTGTCTTATCTATTGAAGAGCCCCCTTCGGGGAACTGTCTTAAAATAGTGTCGCCGCTGTCGCCCACAAGCTCATAGTCAATACCGAGACTGTTAAGCTGTGAAATGGCGTTTTCAAGGCTGTAGCCTGTGTAATCGGCTAATGTAATTTCCCCTGTGTCAACAATCTTTTCAAAGTCTGCGTTTTCGTCCGCCGGGGAGATGTTGTATGTATTAATAAGGTCGATTAAAAGCTCCTTCATCTGAGGCGCAGGGGACGCACCGTCGCCCATAACCGATCTGTCAATTGTTACCATACATATAAGCTGGGGGTCGTCTATAGGCAGATAGGCAATAAAGTCGCAGACCCACTGAGTGCCGTCTCTTGCGCCCTGCTCCGCAGTACCTGTTTTGCCGCCGATGGCATATCCATCAACTCTCGCCTTAACGCCTGTTCCGTCCCCCTCCAAAACGCTTTGAAGGTTTTCTCTCATCCAGTCGGAGGTGTCTTCCGAAATAACACGCCTTACAACAGTAGGCTCTGTTTCCTTAATAACATTTCCCGACGAGTCCAAAATCTGGCTTACAACGTAGGGCTTCATAAGATTGCCCCCGTTTATAACCGCCGAGAAAGCCGAAAGAATTTGAACAGGGGTGCAGTTAAAGCCCTGACCGAATGAATATGTGGCAAGCTCCGTTATATGCATTTCATCTCTTGAGTTTATAAGAGCCGCCGCACTGGCTTCATTGGGCAAGTCAATTCCCGTAATTTCGCCGAAGCCCCAGTCCTTAAAGAAGTCATAGAAGCTGTCGCTGCCCATAGCATAGGCAATATCCATCATGCCTACGTTGCATGAGTGAGCCAAAACCTCGGCTATGGTCTGTGTTCCGTGGCCGTAAATATTGTGGCACTTTATTTCATAATCCGCAACGATTTTGGAACCGCCGCAGTAAAAGCTGTCGTTTTTGGTGATTGCTCCCGACTCCAAAGCCGAGGCAACAACCAAGGGCTTCATAATTGAGCCCGGCTCAAAGGTAGAGGTTATGTTATAGTTCTTCCAGGCAAGGTTGCAGGCTTCGCTTTTTTCCTCATCCGTCATAACAGTGTCCCACTCTGTTTTAAACTCATCGTCCTCAAGCTGGGTTATCTGCATAGGATCATTTAAGCTGAACGAGGGATAAGCCGCCATAGCCAAAACCTCTCCCGTTGTGGGGTTCATAACAAGAACGGAGGTGTTCTGTGCTTCATATTCATTATAAGCTGTTTTAGCTATGTTTTCGGCATACTGCTGAATTGTTATGTCAAGGGTGGTGACGAGGCTGTTTCCCCTAATAGGCTCTTCACGTCTTGTGGTGATAGAGTCGTCAGCCTCATAGGTTCTGAATACTCTGCCCGGTGTACCTGTCATTTCATCGTCATAATAGGCTTCAAGCCCCCACTTTGTGTCGCCCCTTATAAAGCCTATAAGCTGTGAAGCAAGCTTATCGTTGGGGTAGGTTCTCTGAGTGTCCTCTTCGAGATAAACGCAGGAAAGCCCCATTTCGTCAATAGCCTTCCCTGTGTCGTAAGGGACTTGTTTGGCAATAATCTGCCAGTTTGTGTCATATTTCAAAGCCCCGTCGGAGCCTTTTGAAAGATATTCCTTAAGCTCATCATAAGGCATTTCCAAAGCCGAGGAAAGACCTGTCAAGGTTTCCTCCTGAACCTCTGTTTTCTGATCCGCAAGAACTCTTGCGTCCAAAATTACGGAGTAAACAGTGTTGCTGACTGCCAAAGGCTGGTTGTTTCTGTCGTAAATATTGCCTCTGTTGGCGTTTATAACCTTGTCCTGAATACGGCTTACCTGATTGTTTATAGCCTTAGCCTCATATTCCGAACCGTGGAAATAAATTATAGTAAAAACCCTGAAAAAACCTACAAAAGAAAGGCAGAATATAAATATAACGAAAATAATCTTTAATCTGCCCTTATAAAAGCTTTTGGGTATTCTCTTTTTTCTGTTTGAAGATGTCGATGATGTTCTCGGCATAAAACCACTCCTTATTATCCCTTAATACCCCAAAAGCACCTGAAAAGCGCCTTTAAAATCGAAATCCTTTAGGTGTGAAAAAAAGCTGTCTGCGCTTTCGTCGGTGTTGTAAATAACTGTGTAGCTCTGCTTGGGTACGTTTATGTATTTAATCTGATAGCTTGAGGGCTTCTGCATACCCAGTCTTGTGAGAGCTACCTCTTCTATGTAATCCAAATTAAGGTTATTGTCAAACTCGGACTCCAGATAATAGTTGTCCTCTTTTAGCTCGTTAAGCTCACTCTGAAGAGAGGCTATCTCTGTTGAAAGCTTATAGTTATAGCCGTAAAGGCACAAAAATGTAATCGCCAAAACCGCCAGCAGCAGCATAACCGAAATTAAGGCTATTCTGTGGGCGGTGCCGTATTCATCTATTTTTATAGTCTCCGGAACTTCCGGTGTTTTTTTCTCGGTTATTCTGGGAGTATACGCCCTTGCGGTGCTTCCGTAATTATATGAGGAATATCCTCCGTAAGTACGGTATGAGCCGCTTCTGCGTGATCTTCTTTCTGCCATATATATTCAACTCCTTACAGCGCAGGCCAAAGAGAAAATTAAATTTTCTCGGCTATTCTGAGTTTTGCGCTGTGGGCTCTGTTATTGTCTTTAAGCTCGTTTTCACCTGCTGTTACGGGCTTTTTTGTAATTATCTTTATTACGGGCTTCTTGCCGCATACACAAACGGGAAATTCTCTGGGGCAGGTGCAGGGGTTATTTAACCTCTTAAATGTTGTTTTAACTATTCTGTCCTCAAGTGAATGGAAGGTGATTATGCAAAGCCTTCCTCCCGGGTTTAAAACATCAGCCATATCTTCAACGGCTTTTTCCAATATATTTAACTCATTGTTTACTTCTATTCTTATTGCCTGAAAGGTTCTCTTAGAGGGGTGACCCCCGTCCTGTCGGGCAGCCTTTGGTATTGCTTTTTTTATAACTGTGTTAAGCTCAAAGGTTGTCTTTATAGGTGAAGCTTTCCTTTCATTAATAATGAAGGAAGCTATTCTCTTTGCCCACCGTTCTTCGCCGTAGTCTCTGATTACTCTGAAAAGCTCTTCCTCAGTGTAGCCGTTTACAACGTCGTAGGCTGTTAAGCTGTCGGTTCTGTCCATTCTCATATCCAAAGGCGCATCATAGTTATATGAAAAGCCTCTGCCGCCGTTGTCAAGCTGATATGATGAAACACCCAAATCCAAAAGTATGCCGTCTGCTCCCGGTTCGCCCTGTTCGGCAAGAATTTGCTTTATATCCTTAAAGTTTCCGTGAACAAGGGTTTTATTATTATAGGAAGAAAGCCTTTCGCTTGCCGCCGCCAAAGCCTCTTCGTCTCTGTCAACCGCCAAAAGTCTTCCTCCGGCTTCAAGTATTTTAAGGCTGTGACCTCCGCCCCCTAAAGTACCGTCAATATAAAGAGCCCCGGGCTTTATGTTAAGCCCCTTTATAACCTCTTCCGCCAAAACGGATATATGCTTAAACTCCATTATATCAGCCCTTCGGCAAATTCATTGCCCATAAAGTCTTCAGCCTGTGTATAGGCCTCCCAAGAAGCCTTGTCCCAAATTTCTATATGATCGTTAAGCCCTACGGAAATAACGTCCTTTTCTATTTTAGCGTGATTTCTCAGGCTTTCGGGAATAACCACTCTGCCGTTTGCGTCGGCTTCGCAGGGGGTTGAAGCGAAAAACCTCATAAACTTTCTGGCGTTGGGGTTGTTTACAGACAAAGCACCGCCGTTCTCTTTAATGAAGCTTTCATAGCCCTCATATGTAAAGAGATAAAGACAGCCGTCATAGCCCCGTGTCATAACAAAGCTGTCGCCCAGCTCTTCACGAAACTTAGCAGGGATAATTATTCGGTTTTTCTTATCAGCCGAGTGCAGATATTCGCCCATAAACATAGAAATCACCGCTTTTCATTAAGCCAAATCATCATTATGGGGAGAAAACAGGGTTTGAAAACCACTTTAAACCACTTTTCTCCACCTGTAATAAGATTGTAATATAAATCTGCGGATAATTCAAGCCCCAAAATTTTTGGCGATTTTTAAAAAACGCACTATAATCATAATTTTAAAGCCCTTATTTAGTTTTTTGGCAAATTAAAAAATCTACATATTGATATTATACCACTAATCGTAACCAATTTGTAGATTTTTTGTAACTATTTCGTAACAATTTTGCAATTATTAATTTTTCTTAATGAATTATTTTCATTTTCTTAACTTTCGTCTCTTCCCAGCTTAACGGCGTTGGCTGCGTGTCTGCGGTTTTCATCTGAAAGCTTTGCATAGTGCTTTTTTGTGGTATTTACGTCGCTGTGACCCAAAACGTCAGCCACAAGATAAATGTCTCCCGTCTCTCTGTAAAGGGCTGTGCCGTAGGTTGAGCGAAGCTTGTGGGGAGTGATTTTTTTAAGAGTTGTAACCATTTCTGAATATTTCTTAACAAGCTTCTGAACAGCCCTTACGCCTATTCTTTTCTTCTGAATTGAAAGAAAAAGGGCGTTTTCGCTTCCCGGCAGGGGAGTAATTTCCTCTCTTTCAGCCAAATAGGCGTATAACGCCGTCTCAACCTCCTCGCCGAAATATATTATAACCTTGTTTCCGCCCTTCCTTGTTATCATAATTCCGTTTGTGCTGAAATCAATGTCTGTTATGTCAATTCCCACACATTCGGAAACTCGAAGCCCTGTTCCCAAAAGAAGGGTTATAATAGCGGTGTCACGGGCAGCAATAAGATTATGAAACTGCTTTTCCTTTGGGCTTAAGCCCTCTCCGCTTTTGACTATGTCTAAAAGCCTTGAAACCTCGTCCGGCTCTAAGGTCAAAATACTTTTAAGGTGAATTTTCGGCGTGTCAACCAGCTCACCGGGGTTTCCCGAAATAAGCCTTTTTTTATACATATAAGACAACAGCCGTCTCACAGCCGAAAGCTTTCGGCTTTTGCCCTTTTCGCCGTTAATCCTCTCCTTGTCGTTCTGCTTGTAATAGCTTAAATATTCAAGAAATTCCTCTAAATCGTCAGCTGTCAGCCTGTTCATATCCTCGGCGGTAATGTCTCTTATTTCCTTTTTCTTAAAGTCAGGATTTCTTTCCTTTAAAAAGTTGAAAAAGACCCTTAAGTCTCTGGCATAGCCCAGACGGGTTCTTGCCGAGGTTGTTTCGCCTATATATCTGAAAAAGCCCGAACAAAACTTTGGCAGCTCGTCGAAAATGTCCCTTGCCTTTTCTATGTTTTTGATTTCCTCTTCCTTATAATATTCCATAAAATCACCATCCGTCTATACCGGCACGCTTTATAGACCCTAAGGTCTTTTCTTCAAAGCGGTCATAAATAAGCTTCTGTTCCTTAACAAAATTTTTCATAGCTTCTCTTTTTGAGTTTCCGTCATTGGGGCAGAGATTTTTAACCACAGGCAGTGAATATAAATTTGCAAAGCCCTTAACATCGCACTCGGGAGCATAAATCAAAGGTCTTATAGAAACAATGTCCTTTCTTGACAAATATGTAACAGGCGAAAATGTGTGAAGTCTGCCCTCATAAAAAAGGCTCATAAAAAATGTCTCCAAAACATCGTCTCTGTTGTGACCCAAAGCCACCTTGTTTGCCCCCATTTCAACTGCCGCATCGTGAAGAGAACCCTTCCTCATTTTCGAACACAGTGAACAGGGATTTTTCTCTTTTCTTTCATTAAATATAATTTCCCCTATGTCCGTCCTTTTGATGGCAAGCTCTACCCCGATCTTTTCGGCGTATTCCTCCAAAGGCGAAAAATCCATACCCAAGCCCAAATCAACGCAGACGCCGAAAACCTGAAATTTGTTGGGATAAAATATAGAAAGATTTTTAAGCCCGGCTAAAAGAGCAAGGGAGTCCTTTCCGCCTGAAACTCCGACGCAGATTTTATCCCCTGCCTCAATCATTTTATATTCGTCTACAGCCCTTCTCATATAGCTTAAAAGCTTCTGCATTTTCATAAGCAACAACTCCGAAAAATTATTCTTTATTATCTATATAATATATCTTTTTTCCGCTTATTTCAAGAGCACAAGAAGCGTCTGTCAAAAATTTTTTCTTTCTATAATATTAGGGTGTGGACAAATGGCTCAGATTATGGT
>JAJPZT010000047.1 GCA_021204175.1 Clostridiales bacterium
ATATAAATATAATATTATCAGACCGACCGTCGGTCGAAAAATGAGGAGGGAATAAGAAATGAGAGTTACAAAGAGTGCCGAGGTGAGAAAAAATGAAATTTTGGATACGGCAGAGGTTCTTTTTAATAAAAAGGGGTACGGCGAGACTACCGTTGAGGATATTTTGAAAGAAATAGGTATTGCCAAAGGAACTCTGTATTATCACTTTAAGAATAAAGAGGACATACTTTTGGCTATGATTGAACGCCAAATTAAGCAGAGAGAACAGGCTATTCGTGAGATCGCAGACAATGAAGCCTTTTCCGCTGTTGAAAAGCTTGTAAGGTCAATTCAGCTTTTGTCAAACAGCGGAATGATGGCTGACGTTGTTTATGAAAAGGGCAATGCGGAGCTTCATCAAAAAAGCTTTACACGAAGTCTTGAACGTTTTGCACCGATTTTAACAGAGATTGTTGAGTTCGGCATAGAAAGGGGAGAGTTTAATACGCTCTTTCCGAGAGAAAGTGCTGAGCTTCTTTTTTGCGCTTCCGAGCTGATAGACCCCAGAATGTTTACGTGGCAGAAAAAGGTGCAGAAGAGAAAGGAAACAGCCTTTTTTTGGATGCTTGAAATAACTTTGGGTATTACTCCCGAAGCAAAGAAGAAGCTTTATGAATTAGCGGAAATTTCAGAGGAGGTCTTTAAAAATAATGAATAAAACGAAAGAAAAAGGTTCACTTGTTTCAGGGGCAATTTTCAGTCCTATGATGATGTTTATGCTGCCGGTTATGGTGGCGACTTTTTTACAGGCAATGTATGCCGCCGTAGACCTGTTGGTTATAGGGCGGTTTGTATCAACAGACCCCACCGTAACCCAAAATGCCACAGCAGCCGTAGGAACGGGCGGTATGATTATGACGCTCATTACCTATGTTATTCAGGGCTTAACAACCGGTATAACCGTCACTTTGGGCAGGTTTATAGGAGCAAAGGACAGAAAGGGCGCAACCCGAACAGTTGGGGCGGCTATCTGTATTTTTGCCGTTATGGCTGTGGGCTTGACCTTGATTATGGAAGTAGGCGCACCTTATTTCGCTAAATGGATGAATGCTCCGGATTTGGAGCTTACAACTCTTTATCTCAGAATTTGCGGTGCAGGTCTTATATTTATTACCGCCTACAACGGAATAAGCGGTCTTTTTAAGGGCATAGGCAACTCCAATCTACCTTTGGTTTTTGTAGGCATAGCCTGTGTTGTAAATATTGCACTGGATTTGATTTTGGTTATTGTGGTCGGCTTGGGTGTAGCCGGAGTTGCTATTGCTACGATTTCCGCTCAGGCGGTTAGTGTAATACTTTCACTTATTATCATAAGCCGCAAGGAGCTGCCCTTTGATGTCAGCTTAAAAAGCATTGGTTTTCACGGCGGCGAAACAAAGTCAATTCTTTTAGCCGGTGTTCCTTTGGCTGCTCAGGATTTCCTGACGAATTTCTCTTTTATAGTTATTAACTCCGTAGCCAATCATCTGGGCGGCGACCCCTCTGTTTGGTCAGCTATTGCCTCCGGCTACTCAGTTGACAACAAGTTGACAGCCTTTATGATGGCTATTCCCGTAGCCTTTTTACAGTCTATGTCTGTTTTTACTGCCCAAAACGTAGGGGCAAAACAGCCCGAACGAATAAGCAAAGGTCTTAGATATATGATTTTTACTTCTGTCAGTGCAGGTATTTTGCTTTCGCTTTTGTGTTATTTCGGCGGCGGTTTGCTGGCAAGTATTTTCACCTCAGACACTCAGTCTATATACTATGCAGCCGAATATCTTAAGGGCTATGCGGCTGACGCAGTTGTGGCTTGTCTGCTTCTTATGATTACGGGCTATTTTAACGGACAGGGTCACTCTACCTTTTCTATGACACAGGGTTTAATAGGTGCTTTCTGCGTCCGTATTCCCGTTATATTGTTTATTTCCAAAATGCCGAATGCAACTCTGTTTCAGGTTGGATTTTTCGGTGCTATGGCAACCTATACACAGTTAGCTATTTGTATCTGCTTCTTCTTTGTTTTCAAAAAGCTTGACAGCAGAAAAAACTAAAAGGATACTCCCGTACCGGAAAAGCCTGTTTTAAAGCCTTCCACACCCGGACCTATTATTACAATAGCCGGAGAACATGGCTCATGCGGAAAGCAAATCGGCGGTATACCGGCTGAGAAATTGGGCGTTCCCCTCTACTATAAAGAAGTATTACAGGAAAAGGGTGGGGCGATGTTCATAACTATGACATAGTTATTGACAGCTCAATAGGTATAGAAAAATCAGTTGATATGATTTTGAAAATGATTAAAGAAAAGTAAAAAATTTTACGCACTAAAAAGCGGCTTCTCTCATTTGAGAAACCGTTTTATTTTTTATATTTAAATTAAGGTATTTTACACCTCTCCGGCACACTTCGTGTGACAGCCGGAACCCGAAAGAGTTCGGGTCGTGCGAAGCACGGCTTTTGCCGCAAGGAAAAAGCAACCGCAGTTTTTTAACCTCTCATAAATTTTTATAACCCT
>JAJPZT010000127.1 GCA_021204175.1 Clostridiales bacterium
CCCCACCGCCTCCCATCCTCCGTTTAGGGTCACATTTACAAATGAAACTTTCAGTTTCATTTGTAAATGTGAGCGACCCCTGTAGGTTTTTTAAGTTACTTTAAAATTTTAAAAAATGAATAGTTTAACTCAATCGGTTTATAATAACATAAAACAAAAAATTATAAAAACAATACTTATAAAGCTTTAACAGGGAGGTTTTATATGAAAGACAGAGTTTTCGGCGATTTGCTAAGAATAGGCCGTTCCTTTATGCTTCCTATTGCCTTACTTCCGGTGGCTGGGCTTTTACTGGGCTTAAGCAGCTCCTTCACAAACGAAACAATGCTTTCCGCCTACGGGCTTTCGGGAATAATGGGCAGAGGAACAGTCATAAACGCCGTTTTATCGGTTATGAGCGCCGCCGGCAGCTCGGTATTCAACAATCTGCCCCTTATTTTCGCCATAGGCGTAGCAATCGGAATGGCTAAGCGTGAAAAAGACGTTGCCGCCCTTGCCGCAGCAATCGCTTTCATTATAATGCATTCTTCCCTAAGTGCTATGCTGCTTATAAACGGCGGCGGTGAAAGTGTGGAAGAAGCCTGTGAAAACCTAATTGCCTCAGGTCATTTGGCAGCCAACTCCTACGGCGAGGTTCTGGGCATAGTTTCCTTAGATATGGGTGTATTCGGCGGTATTATAGTAGGCTTGGGAACAGCCGCCCTCCACAACCGCTTTTACAAAATCGAACTGCCCCAGGTTCTGTCCTTTTTCGGCGGCACAAGGTTCGTCCCCATAATTTCCTCTCTCTGCTTCGTCATAGTGGGCATTCTTATGTACTTCATTTGGCCCTTTGCGGGTCTTGCCATAGCAAAGGTTGGAGATCTCGTCCTGAAATCAGGCTATATAGGCACATTCATTTACGGCTTTATGGAAAGGCTCTTAATTCCCTTCGGACTTCACCACGTTTTCTATCTCCCCTTTTGGCAAACTGCTCTTGGCGGAACTATGGAAGTCGCCGGAGTAATGGTTTCAGGCGCACAAAACATATTTTTCGCTCAGCTTGCAGACCCAACAGTTGAGCGTTTCGCCGTTTCAGCCACTCGCTTTATGTCGGGAAAATTCCCCTTAATGATTTTCGGCTTGCCCGGTGCGGCTTTGGCTATGTATCAATGTGCAAAGCCTGAAAAGAAGCAAGCAGTAGGTGCACTTTTGCTTTCAGCCGCCTTAACCTCTATGGTAACGGGCATAACCGAACCTTTGGAGTTTACCTTCCTTTTCGTTGCTCCCCTTCTCTACGGAATACACTGTATTTTTGCCGGTCTTGCCTATATGTTTATGCACATTTTCAATGTAGGCGTAGGTATGACCTTCTCCGGCGGCATAATCGACCTTGTGCTTTTCGGCGTTCTTCCGGGGCTTAGAAAAACAAACTGGCTTTGGATTGTTGCCGTAGGAGCAGTATATTTTGTGGTCTACTGGCTGTTGTTTTCATATCTCATAAAAAAGCTTAATCTTATGACCCCGGGCAGAGAAGAGGACACAGAGGAGGTTAAGCTTTACACAAGGTCTGACGTCAACGAAAAGAAAGGCAAAGGCTCTGCCTACGGCGATGTAACTTCCGCCCTTATAGTCAAGGGTCTTGGGGGCAAAAGCAATATTAGCGATGTGGACTGCTGTGCCACAAGGCTTCGAATAACTGTCTTTGACCCCTCTCTTGTAGATGAAGCAAGCCTTAAAAGCAGCGGTGCAAGCGGTGTAATTAAAAAAGGCGACGGCGTTCAGGTGGTTTACGGCCCTAAGGTAAGCGTTATAAAGTCAAAGCTTCAGGACTTTTTGGAAAGCCCCGAAAGTGAAAGCAGTGACTTACTTTCAGTAAACAACAACCCTTCCGAAACTGCTTCCGCTTCGAAAAAATCCTCTGTCAGCTGTGATATTTTTTCACCCCTTAGCGGCAGACTTTTAAGCCTTGACGAGGTTGCGGACGGAGTATTTTCGGAGGGTATGCTGGGAGAAGGCGCAGCAATCGAGCCTTCCGACGGAAAGGTCTATGCTCCCTTTGACGGCGAGGTAAGCCTTGTCTATGACACAAAGCACGCCTTAGGGCTTAAGTCCAAAGACGGCGTTGAGCTTCTTATTCATTTCGGGCTTGACACAGTGGAGCTTAAGGGCAAATACTTCAAAACGAAGGTTTCACAGGGTCAGAAAATTAAAAAAGGCAGTGTCATTATGGAAGCGGACATTGAAGCAATTAAAAAGGCAGGATACAGAACCGTCACCCCTGTGATCATAACAAACACCGATGACTGCGAAAAAATAACCATTGCCGACATCAAAACAATTTCAGCCGGGCAAAAGCTTATTCATATAGGAGATTAACAAAAGAATTTACCAAAAGGAGGCAGTATTATGGTCAGCTTTAAATATAAAATTAAAGACAAGGTAGGTATACACGCAAGACCTGCCGGGGCTCTCGCAAAGGAAGCAAAAGAGGTTTCTTCAAAGGTAACCCTTAAATTTAATGGTAAGGAAGCCGACGCGGAAAGGCTCATTTCCGTTATGGGTCTGGGTGTTAAATCCGGAGACGAAATAGAAGTTATTGTTGAAGGTCAGGAGGAAAAGCACGATTCCGAAAAAATAGAAGAATTCTTCAAAAACAATCTCTAATAAATCCACTGAAAAAGCCTCGCTCGTTATCAAAAGTGAGGTTTTTATTTTTCAAAAAAATAATTCTTAATTTTTACGATCTTCTTATGAGAAAATATACAAAGTCTGTCATAAAAAAATCTATCATAATATTTACAATAAATAATAAAGAATATATGAAAAAATATTTTTCGATTTTGAAATGTTTTAAGTTATACACATAATATATTATCAGTGCTACAGTATCTATAATATGCATACCCAAAAAGCCGTACTGAATAAAAAAACAAAAATCGACTCTCCCATAGCATCTAAATCCACAATAAACAGCAGGAAAGCTAAAAGTGCCGAAAACAAAGGTATTAGATTTATAAAAACAATCGTTCCGAAAACAGCTTTATTTATTTTGCTCATTTGTTTACTCCCCTTTATTTCAATTCGTAAGAAGTCCTCTTTCTTCTTTAACCGTCAGTATTCTCAAAACCTTTTCGTCAAGCTCCTCCTCACTTAAAGTTCCGTCGAAAACAGCCTGTTTTACGGAATTGACAGACGCCTCAAAATTCAGCGGCATTAAAACCATATCAGCCCCGGCGGAAAGGGACATAAGAGAAGCCTCGGCGGGGTCTGCAAAGCCTGTTATTGCCCCCATATTCTGGGCGTCGGTTATTATAATATTTTCAAAATTCAGTTCATCTCTCAAAAGCGAAATAACCTTTTCCGACAGCGAACAGGGAACTCCGTCCAGGCTTTCGGCAGTCATATGAGACACCATAACAAAGTCCGTTCCGGCGGAAATTGCCGCCTTAAATGGAACAAACTCCTCAGAGCGAAATTCCTCCAAGGTTCGGTTGGTTACGCTTTTGCCCTCGTGTGAATTGTCCGTTGTGCTTCCGTGTCCGGGAAAATGCTTTGCACAAGCCCCTATATTTTCATAGTGCAAGCCCTTTATAACCGCCGCCGCCATAGAAGCGCACACCGAGGGATCGGATGAAAAGGCTCTTGAGCCGATTTCCGTATTATTTGGATTAGTCAAAACATCTGCAACAGGAGCAAAATCCATATTAAAGCCCAGTGCCTTTAGGTCAGAGCCTATAATCTGCCCAGCCTCATATGCCCGGTTGGGGTTTTCCGTTGCTCCGATTTCAGCCATAGGGGGCATTTCCGCAGCCGCAAGCCCTTCAAGCTCCGAAAGGCGTGAAACCGTTCCCCCTTCTTCGTCAATGCCCAAAAACAGAGGAATTTTCGACCCTTCGGCAACTTCGCCGAGAAGTGCCTTTGTCTGTTCAACGCTTTCCAAATTCTTCGAAAAGAATATAACACCGCCTACAGGACAGTCCGCAAGAGCCGTTTTTAGCTTATCGGCTGTTGTTGCGGCTTCTTCTCCTGTCAGAGCTTCGGGAGTTACGAAAAAGAGCTGATATATTTTCTCATCTGTAGTCATTTCGGAAAGAGCCTTTTCAGCCGCCGAAAGAACAGGCTCTTCTTCAACATCTTCCTCCTGAGCCGCTTCTTCATTTGTTTCCGCCTTTTCATAGGCTGTCTCATTTTGAGAAGTTCCGCAGCCTGAAAAAAGGCTCAAAACAACCCCAAGGCAAAAAAGTTTAAACAATCTCAGCTTCATTTAAGCTTCTCCTTCTTTTCCTCCCAGTTAATATAGTCTAAAATAGCTTCCTCCACAGACAGCTTAGGCTCCCAGTGAATGGCTCTTTTGGCAAGGTTTATGTTTGCATATGAGCCGCCTATGTCGCCGGGACGGCGGGGGCCGTAGTTTATATGAATTTTCTCGCCTGTTACATTTTCAAAGGCATAAATAAATTCACGAACAGTAACGTCAACCCCCGAACCTATGTTAAGGGCAATAAAATTAAGGTCTGTGTGGCTGTTTTTCTGTGTAAAGGCATAGTCAAAGTTTTCGATAGCCTTAAGGTTAGCCTGAGCCACATCGTAAATGTGGATATAGTCTCTTATACAGGTGCTGTCACGGGTCAGCCAGTCATTGCCCGAAATAGTAAAGCTTGTTTCCTGCCCCTGCATAATTCTGAAAAGGGTTGTAAGAAGATTAGCCGAATATCTGCCTTTTGGGCCTGTTCTGCCCTTTGGGTCTGCCCCTATGGGGTTAAAATATCTCAAAGAAATGCACTTAAAATCATATGCATTGCAGAAGTCTCTTAAAATCATCTCGGTAATATATTTTGAACGTGTGAAGGGGCTTCTGGGCTTAATGGGTGAAAGCTCGGTCGCCATATACCCCGGCAGATCGTCATACATACCGGCGTAGAAGCGAAAATAAGCTTTTTACAGCCCAGCTCCGAAAGATTGTTGAAAAGCTCCATAGACTTAACCACATTCAGAGAATAATATTCATAAGGGTGTTCGATTGACAGTGCAACCGAGGATTTTTCCGCACAGTGGATTGTTATTTCAATGTCCGGATTCTCGTCAAAAATTTTCGTCAAAAGCTTTTTGTTGGCTATGTCGCCCAAATAGAACTTACAACCCTTAATGTTTTTTTCCGCTTCAAAAACCTCCGAGTCCAAAACTGCCATTTCTATGCCCACATCTGACAGGGCGTAACAAATCATAGAGCCTATAAAGCCCGACCCTCCCGTAATTAATACTTTCATATCTCTCATCCTTTCAAAAAATATTCCGAAAAAAAATCTGATTATTTGACACAAAGATAAATTAATTATACACCCATAAGCATATTTTTTTGCAACCGTAATTTAAAAATTATTAATAAAAGCTGCAGAAAAAGCGGTCATAATATTAAACAAAATCATCTTATGTTTTTTTCTTTTTCACCGAAGTCAGCTCAAAACTCATATCCAACAAGCTGAAAACCTCGCTTTCGCTGACCGTTCCGTCAAGCAAGACGCTTATCCAATATTTTTTGTTCATATGATACCCCGTCAGAAAGCCGTCTCTTGTTCTCAAAATATCCGTCATAAGACCTTCACATTTTATGTCGAGAATGTCAACCTTTCCGCCGCCCTCTAAGCCCAGTTTATTCCGCTCCACATCCATAACAACGCCGTACCATTTTTTGTTGTCACTGTGACGAAGAACGGCGTAGGAGGGGTAACGCCGCCATAAAAACTCCGGCTCGGTTCCGTATTTGTTTTTTGCATATTCAAATAAAATTTGTCTGTTCATTTTTGCCTCCGCACAACGATTTAACCTAAATTTAATTATAACATACTAAAACCCGAGTGTAAAATACAATTTCAGAACGAGTTTGACTTTACACAAATTTTACATAGATTTAACCTTTTTTCACTTGCAACATCCCCTCTTTAAAGTATAAGATGAAATAGAAAATCATTGTTAAAAATATGTATATTTGATATAATGAATGAAGGATTAATTCTTTCATTATAATAAATTAGTTAAGGAGAAATTTTATGTTAATTTATGTTGTTGAAGATGATGAAAGTATCAGGGATCTTTTGAAAATTGCCTTAGAGGGCAGCGGCTATGAGGTTTCCGCCTTTGAAAGCGCAGAGGGAGCATTAGGCAGGCTTGAAAGAGATAAGCCCTCTCTTATGCTTCTGGATATAATGCTTCCCGGGCTTGACGGAACAGAAGCTTTAAAGCTTATAAGGAACAACGCCAACAAGGCTATCAGCCGTCTGCCTGTTATAATGCTCACTGCAAAGGACGGCGAAAGAGACAAGGTTTTGGGGCTTGACTCCGGGGCTGACGATTATATGACAAAGCCCTTCAGTATTCCCGAGCTTTTGGCAAGGGTCAGGACTCTTATCAGAAGAACGGAAGAGAGAAAAAGAGCCGAAAACGAGCTTAAATTAGGTATGCTGACCGTTAAGGGCGACAGCAGACAGGTTTTCGTCGGCGACACAGAGGTTGCCCTGACGTTTAAGGAATATGAAATGCTTGTTTATCTTTTGAAAAACGAAAACAGGGTTGTTACAAGAGACGAGCTTTTAAGAGAAATCTGGGGCTATGACTACACCGGAGAAACCCGAACCATAGACATTCACATAAGAACCACCCGTCAGAAGCTTGGGGAAGCCGGGGGCTATATTAAAACAATCAGAGGTATGGGTTATAAAATAAGCGAGGATCTGTTATGAGAAAAGCCGTTTTCAGAAGCCTTATTATATCGATTGTTGTGACCCTGGGGGTTTCAATGATTATTTTTTCATATTGCTTTATAAACTTCACTGTTAAGGAGACTGAACAGGAGCTCCTGCGCTCACTTTCCGTAATGGATTATTCCCTTGACTATGAGGGTGACCTTCAAGAGCAGGTTCAGGCACTTTTGCCTGAGGTTCTTGACGGAAAAGGAAGAATTACCGTAACAGACATAAACGGTCAGGTAGAAGCGGATACGTCCAACAAAATCGACCTTGCCGAAAATCATATGAACAGGGAGGAAATTTCCGAAGCAGCCGAAACGGGAACGGGCTTAGCCATAAGGCGTTCTTCTACTCTTCAGACAGAGCTTATGTATGCGGCGGTTGTTTCCAAAGACGGAGAGCATATATTAAGGCTAGCTGTACCCTATAACGGCAGAACAATTTTCGTGGGAACTCTTTTTGCAGTGCTTTTCATAGGGGCTGCTGTTTCGGGCATAGCCGCTTATATTTTGGCAAGACGCCTTGCCTTTGGCATAACAAAGCCCTTAAGCGAAATTTCAGACGAGCTTTTGAAGGTAAAAAGAGGCGACGAAAAGCTTGATTTTAAAGACTATAAATATGAAGAAATCAATAACATAATCTGCGCCGCAGACAGAATGAGCGAAAGAGTCGAAAAGACAATTTTGGGGCTTCAGGCTGAAAAAAACAAGGTTGAATATATTCTTGACAATATGAGCGACGGTATTATTTTTATTGACGGAAAGGGCAAGGTTATAAACATAAACAAGGCGGCTCTTGAAATGCTGGGGAGTAATTTAAGCGCCGGAGAAAACATTGTTATGTATACCTCCGAAGTGAATATTTGGGAGGGCGTTGAAAAAGCCGACGAAAAGGGTCAGGACAGCGTTTTTGACATAAAATGCCCGGGAAACAGAACTGCTTTGGTTCATATAAAGAGTATAGCCGGAGACGGCGAGGTTTCAGCCAGCGTTCTTTTAACCGACGTAACAACCCTGCGTGAAAGCGAGAAAATGCGTCAGGAGTTTTTCTCAAATGCTTCTCATGAGCTGAAAACACCCCTGACCTCTATAAGGGGCTATTCTGAGCTTTTAAGCGGAGATATGCACTTTTCCGATGAACAGAAAAAAGGCTTTGTCGAAAGAATTAACAAGGAAGCGGAAAATATGGCTTCTCTCATAAACGATATTCTTATGATTTCAAGGCTTGAAAGCGGCGACCGCTGTGAAGAAAAAACGGATATAAAGCTTAATGCCGTGGTTCGTGAAATTTTGGAGACGGAAGCCCCTGCTGTAGCCAAAAACAACCTGACTGTTATAAACAAGTGTCAAAACATAACCGTAAAGGGCGAATACAGATATTATTATGAGCTTCTTCTAAATTTAATAGACAACGCCGTTAAATATAATAAGCCCGGGGGCGAAATTGTTATCGATGTTTTCAGAGATAAAAAACAAAAGCTCAACATATCCGTTGCCGACACAGGCATAGGCATTTCAGCCTATGACAAACAGAGGGTCTTTGAACGTTTTTACAGAGTTGACAAGGGCAGAAACAAAAAGGTCGGGGGAACAGGTCTGGGGCTTGCTATTGTTAAGCATATAGTGGGTTTTTTAGGCGGAGAAATTAAAATTGAAAGCGAAGTAGGCAAGGGAACAACCATTAAGGTCAAGATTTAAAACCTTGCGACTTTACCCCGATTTAACTTAAATTAAACACATATATGGTAGAGAGCTTTATTAAAGGGATTTATAATCATAATGATTATAAGTCCTTTTTTGTTATTGTATATTTTCGGAGGTGTTATTTATGATTACAAAGCTGGAAATGTCTTTTAAGGCTTTCCTTGTGTGTGTTTTTGCGGATATAATTTTCTATTTGGCAAAGGGCAGTCTTTGGAGCGTTCCCTTTTGGGGTTTAGCTGCGGCGACATCAGCCACACTGCTGTTATTTTTAGTATTATGGCTGATGGGCATAAAAAAGAGCTTTACAAAAATTTAACCGAATGTTTACTCTTGAATGATAGACGAAACTCACAGTGTTTTATAAAATGTATACGTTATGTAAATGCGGAATTTAAAGTCAGCGCATTTTATCATAAAAAACAATTATTATTCTTTAAAAGAAAAAAAGGAGATTAAAAAATGAAAAAACTTATTATGGCAATGGTTATAGGAACAACCCTTCTTGCAGGCTGCGGATCGGCTTCCATAGCAAACAGCGGCAGTGCAGACGGCGCAACAACAGACAGCAGCGAGCAGGAGCTTACAGGTTCAGTAACAATGAACGGCTCAACCTCAATGGAAAAGCTTGCAACATCACTTGCTGAAAGCTTTATGGAAAAATACCCCGGAGTAACAGCCACAGCTGAGTTCACAGGCTCATCATCGGGTATCGAAAGCGTTGCAGCAGGCTCAGTTGACATCGGAAACTCCTCAAGAAGCTTAAAGGACGAAGAGCTTGAAAAGGGTCTTGTTGAAAACATCGTAGCTATCGACGGTATCGCAATCGTAACAGACGTAAACAACACAGCCGAGGACTTAACAACAGACCAGCTTATTAAGATTTACACAGGCGAAATCACAGACTGGAGCGAGGTCGGCGGCGAAGCAGGCAGCATCGTTGTTATCGGACGTGAAGCAGGCTCAGGCACAAGAGGAGCTTTTGAAGAAATATTAGGTATCGAAGATATGTGTGCATACGCACAGGAGCTTGACTCAACAGGCGCAATCATCGCTAAGGTTTCATCTATCTCAGGTGCAATCGGTTATGTTTCATTAGATGTTGTTGACGACACTGTAAAGGCTCTTAAGCTTGACGGCGTTGAAGCAACAGAAGAAAACATTAAGTCAGGGGACTATACACTTTCAAGACCTTTCGTTATGGCTACAAGAGGAGAAATCTCAGAGCAGAGCGAAGCTGTTCAGGCATTCTTCGAATATATCGACAGCGACGAGGGACAGGAAATTGTTAAGAATGTAGGTCTTATTTCAGCTAAATAAAACAGCAGTTCAGTAATAGTTTGTATAAAAAAGCTTCTGCAGGTGCCTGCACACTTCAGAAGCTTTTTATTTAAGAACCAAAGTGGCAAAATTAAATGAGGTGATAATTTTATGGCGGATTTCAGCGCAATTGCAGGAAGCCTTACAAAGGGCTTTCCTCTTGAAAAGCATAAAGCCAAGTCGGAAAACCGGGACTTCTCGATTTTCACAAAGGGCGGCGGCAGAAAAAGCTTTTCTGAGGTATTTATGAAATGGGTTTTTACGGTTTGCGGTCTTTCAGCCGTAGCGGCAGTAGGAGCAATCACACTTTATGTGATTATTTCCGGTGCGCCTGCGGCATTTAAAATAGGTCTTAAGGATATGCTTTTTAATACTGTGTGGGCACCCTCCGCCGCAGAGCCTTCATACGGTATTGCTTACATTATACTTACTTCGGTTTTGGGTACAGCCGCCGCAGTTATTTTGGGAGTTCCCATTGGGCTTTTAACAGCGGTTTTTCTCTCTGAAGTAGCAGGCAAGAAAACAGCCGCCGCAGTTAAGCCTGCGGTAGAGCTTTTGGCAGGCATTCCCTCTATCGTTTACGGTCTTTTGGGTTTGCTTATTATAAACCCCCTTATGTATAAGCTTGAGCTTTTAATCTTTGCAAACTCAGCTACCCACCGTTTTACCGGCGGTGCAAATATGCTTGCGGCAATTATAGTTCTTGCTATAATGATACTTCCCACAGTTATAAACGTTTCGGAAACGTCCTTAAGGGCTGTTCCCAACGATTTAAGAGCCGCTTCACTGGCTTTGGGAGCAACAAAGGTTCAGACAATATTTAAGGTAACAATCCCTGCGGCAAAAACAGGTATTATCACCGCAATCGTTTTAGGCGTAGGCAGAGCTGTCGGCGAGGCTATGGCTATTATACTTGTTTCGGGCAACTCCGTAAACGCTCCCCTTCCCTTTAACTCAGTCAGATTTTTGACAACGGGTATCGTTTCGGAAATGTCTTATTCAAGCGGTCTCCACAGACAGGCTCTTTTCACAATAGGCTTGGTTCTGTTTGCTTTTATTATGATTATAAACATTGTTATTAACAAGATAATAAAAGGAGGCGGCGAAAATGGAAAATAACAGTATTATGAACGGAAAAAAGAGAATTAAAGACACAATTCTCCTGTGCTTAATCTACATTTCAGCCCTTTTTGCAGTCGGTCTTTTGGCAGGAATCGTTATATATGTTTTTATAAGAGGCATAGGCGCAATATCCCCTGCATTCTTAACAACAGTTCAAAGCCCCTCAAGAGGAACCTTCGGTATTTTGGGCAACATAGTAAACACACTTTACATCATTGTGGTAACTCTTATTATAGCAACCCCCATCGGAATAGGCGCTGCGGTTTATTTAACCGAATACGCTAAGCCCGGCAAAATCGTCAGCCTTATAGAATTTACAACCCAAACCCTTTCGGGCATACCCTCTATAATCTACGGTCTTTTCGGAATGGTTTTCTTCGGAACGGTTATACATTTGGGCTTCTCGATACTCTGCGGTTGTCTTACCCTTGCGGTAATGGTTCTGCCAATAATAATAAGCACAACCCAATCGGCTCTTAAAACAGTTCCCTTAAGCTACAGAACAGGTGCTTTGGGCATAGGAGCTACAAAGTGGTATATGATAAGAACAGTCATTCTGCCCAGTGCAATGCCCGGAATAGTAACCTCGGTTATTTTGAGCATAGGCAGAATTGTAGGCGAATCAGCAGCCCTCCTCTTTACGGCAGGCAGTGCCTACATTCTTCCCAAAAGCCTTTTCGGTCATATTTTCAACGCCGGCGGCAGTCTCACAATTCAAATGTATCTTTCGATGTCAAAGGCAGACTACACAAACGCTTTCGGCATAGCTCTTGTTCTTATATGCATAGTTTTGTTAATAAATTTCCTGACTAAGGTTATAACCCAAAAGGGTACTCAGAAGAGGTGAAAATAAAAAATGGAAAATAAAATTGAAGTAAACAAGCTTAATTTATATTACGGCGAAAATCACGCCTTAAAGGATGTGGATATGGTTATTCCGGAAGGCAAAATAACCGCTTTCATAGGTCCTTCAGGCTGCGGTAAATCAACATTTTTGAAAACTCTTAACAGAATGAACGATTTGGTTGAGGGCTGCCGCATTGAAGGCGAAATTCTTCTTGACGGAGAGGACGTTTACTCACCGAAGGTAGACACAACTCTTTTGAGAAAAAAGGTCGGTATGGTTTTTCAGCAGCCCAACCCCTTCCCTATGAGCATTTATGACAACATTGCCTACGGTCCCCGTATTCACGGCATTAAAAATAAGAGACAGCTTGACGAAATCGTTGAAACATCTCTTAGGGGCGCGGCAATATTCGACGAGGTAAAGGACAGACTTAAAAAATCGGTCTTGGGTCTTTCAGGCGGTCAGCAGCAGAGACTTTGCATAGCCAGAGCATTGGCTGTTAAGCCGGAGGTACTCTTAATGGACGAACCTACCTCAGCCCTTGACCCTATTTCCACACTGAAAATAGAAGAGCTTATGGAAGAGCTTAAAAAGAATTATACCGTGGCTATTGTTACCCACAATATGCAGCAGGCAGCCAGAATTGCCGACTATACGGCGTTCTTCCTTGTAGGCGAAATGGTTGAGTTCGGAACAAGCTCAGATATTTTCTCAAGACCCGTTGATAAGAGAACAGAGGACTACATCACCGGAAGGTTCGGATAATAAACAGTGAAGGAGTGTTTTCAATGGCAAGACATACTTTTGACAATGAGCTTCAAGAGCTTAAGGTAGAGCTTGTAAAAATGGCAGGCATGGTTGAAGGTCAAATCGGCGAGTCTATGACCGCCTTTAAAACAAAAAACGATAACCTTGCAAAAGAGGTTATCGACAAAGACAGAATGATAGACGATATGGAAAAGTCTATAGAAAGACGCTGTTTGTCCCTTATTTTAAAACAGCAGCCCGTAGCCAAGGATTTAAGAACGGTTTCCACCGCTTTAAAAATGGTTACCGACTTAGAGAGAATAGGCGACCACGCAGCGGATATTGCAGACGTGGTTTTGTCTATGCAGGGCGAGCATATTTATGAAATAGTTCAGCATATTCCCGCTATGGCTGAGGTTTCCTCGGATATGGTTCACAATTCAATCGTAGCCTTTGTAACAGAGGATATAACTCTTGCAAAAGCCACAATCGCAGCAGACGACAAGCTTGACGATTTATACTGCAAGGTTAAAGACGAGGTTGTGGACATATTAAAGTCAGACCCGGAAAAGTCGGACGTAAGCGTAAACTTTCTGGTAATCGCCAAATATTTCGAAAGAATAGGCGACCACGCCGAAAACATCTGTGACTGGATAGAGTTTTCGGAAACAGGCGAATATAAGCATCAGCGTATTCTCTGAGGAATTAAAAAATAATCCCTTATGCGTATAAAAGCCGTTCCATTTAATATAATGGGGCGGCTTTTGTAATGTTTTAAATCTAATTTAATAATTTTTTATATAACTCAGGCTTTCTGTCCCGAAGCATTTTAAACTTGTTTCTGAAATGAGCAACGTTTTCCGGCAAGATTTCGCAGTAGGTTAAGCCCGGCTGCGAGCCTGCTTCAGCCATTAATGCCCCGGCATAGTCAAAGGCTGCGGATCTGCCGTTATATTCTATGCCGTCCCCTGTTCCCGTTCTGTTTACCCCCACGACATAATACTGGTTTTCGATTGCCCTTGCCCGGAGCAAGGCACTCCACTGTGAAATCCGGCTTGAGGGCCAGTTTGCAATAACAACAGCCACATCTGCCCTGTTCGAAACAGCGGAAAAAATTTCGGGAAAGCGCAGGTCATAACACACGTAAAGGGCAATTTTGACACTCTCTACAGTTACAACGGCTGTTTCTTCTCCTCCCGTAAAGAGCTTTCCCTCGTCTCCGTATGAAAAGGGGTGGATTTTATCATAAAAGCCTACCTCTTCCCCGTTTTTATCAATCATAACAAAGCGGTTAAGGTTCTTTCCATTTTGGGAAACAGTCATACCGAAGCCCACGGCAATTTTATTTTCAGCCGCAAGGAGCTTTATTTTTTCAACTGTTTTTGAAGTGTTGTATTCCTCTCCCATTTCAGCCGTTTTTACGCTGAAGCCCGTAAAGCTCATTTCGGGAAAGATTATAAGGTCAGCGGAATTTTCAGCCGCTTCTACTATAAATATTTCTGCGGCTTCAAGGTTTTTCTCTTTATTCTCCCAAAGCATATCCGTTTGACACATTGCAAGCTTCATATTTTCACTTCCTTTTTAATACATTCCCAAATCAAATATTTTATTTAAGGTATAGGCTACCCCTGCCTCGCAGTTATCTCTTTCTGTAGTCATATGACACAACTTTTTAAGTGATTCCTCGCCGTTTTTCATACACACAGAAAGTCCTGCGGCCGTAAGCATCGACAAATCGTTTTCTGTGTCTCCGAAAGCAATTATTTCCTCGGGCTTAATGCCCTTTTTTTCAGCCAAAAATTTAAGAGCCGCTCCCTTCGAAGCCTTTTCCGAAACAATATCGAGACATATTTTAGAGGAAAAAACAACGTTTACCCCCTTAACGGACTTAAGACTGCTTTGAATATCAGAAAGTGTCTTTGTGTCATAAACAGCCACAATTTTCAAAACCTCAAGTTCTTTAAGCTCGCTGCCCCCTTCTATCTTTTCATAGGGAAAGTCCTTTTTGTTTTTATAATAAGAGCCTGTCAGCGACCTTATTTTATCACCTATTTCAATGCCCTTAGTTAAAGCTCTGTCTATTGTATAGGCTTTATAGTCAAAGCCGTTTTTGTCCATAAAATCCACTATTTTACAGAGAGCCTCTTTGGGAATGGGCTCAATTCTCAGTGTTTCGTTTTTGTTGAGGTTTCTGATGGTCGCACCGTTGCAGCCTATAAGGCTTATGTCTCCGCCGATTTCCTTAGCAAAATCCGCAAAAAGAAGGTCGTTTCTTCCGCTTGCTATAACAAATTCAACGCCCCTTTCCATAATTTTTCTTACGGCGGTTATATTGTCCTGGGGCAAATAGCCGTTTTTGTCTATAAGAGTGTTGTCGCAGTCGCTGACTGCCATTTTATATTTCATAATCACACCTCGTTTTTAATTATAGTGAAGCTGTGGTGAAGAGCCGGGAGCAGTTTCTCTGTTAAATCCTTGATTTTTATCTTCAAGGTGCTTGTGTTTATACATGGGTGAAAGCCTATATATTCAAGCTTTAAAACGTCCTCGTCTATTAAAAGCCCTACCCTGTTTTCGCTGTCGTTCATAAGCCCCAAAACCGTCACCGAGCCGGGGGTTAAGCCCAAAAGCTCATCCAAATAATCCTCAGAAGCAAAGGACAGCCGTGAAGAGCCTGCCTGACGTGAAACAGGACCTGTTCTGAACTTTTTGTCTCCCGACACAAGATAGAGAAAAAACTTCGACTTGTTTGCCGGGGTTAAAAACAGATTTTTGCATATTTCTGCCCCCAAAAGGGCTTCAGCCTCCTTACAGGCTTCTATTGTAGCCGCCGCTTCGTGGTCAATTCTGTCATATTCTATGCCTAAGCTGTCCAAAAGGTCATAAGAGCGGATTTCCTTTTCAAGTCTGCCCCGGCAGCTTTCCGGTCTGCCTTTATAAACCTTCATTTTTTCCTGCATTTTTTGTTCCTCCCTGTGTCTCAGAAATTATTATTGCCGCAAAAATAAATATAAAACCCAAAAGAAGTCTTAATGTCAGCCTTTCATCCTCATAAAGTATAAGGGAAAAAATTACGCCGAAAACAGACTCAAGGCTCAAAATAAGGGCTGCCGCCGAAGGATTTGTATATTTTTGACCTATGTTTTGAAACAAAAGTGCTATGGCGGTGGCGGCTATGCCCAAAAACAGAAGATTGGGTATAACCGATGCCGGGATATAAGTAATATGAGGCTCAAATATAAACCCCCAGCCCAAACAGCACACAGCGGCTGTTATGAACTGTATAATCGAAAAAAGAACCGGGTCTTTATCTCCAAAGGTTTTCGCAACCGCACACATTTGCAGTGCATAGAAAAAGCCGCAGAGAGCCGAAAAGAAATCTCCCCTTGAAACGGACAGACCTCCGTCTAAGGAAACAAGTGCAAAGCCAATCATACACAAAACAGCGGCGGTTATGTTATATTTCGTAGGGCGTTTTCTGCCTATCAGCCAATATAAAAACGGCGTAATTATGCAGTAGCCGGCTGTCAAAAAAGCGTTTTTCCCGGGGGTTGTTCCGCTTAAGCCTATAGTCTGAACACCGTAAGCCGTCCCCAAAAGAACCCCCGTCAAAATTCCGCAGAGAACATAATCCCTGTTTAAAAGTCTGAATTTTTTTAAGAAAATCACCGACAAAAATACGGACGCAATCAAAAACCTTAAGCCTATTGTTGTTATAGGCGGAATTATGTCTATGGAAGCCTTCAAAACCGTAAAGGAAAGCCCCCAAATTAAAGCGGCGGCAAAAAGCGCAGCCTTAGCCAAAGCTGTTATACTCGGTTTCTTCATAATCTTACCTCAGACAAACTTGTTCAGGCTGCTGTCATAGACAAAACCCGCAGCGGAAAGACTTTTCTTAATTTCGTCCCGGTTTTCACCAAGGCTTGCGCAAAGGTCGTCAAGACTTGAATATTCGTCCCTGAGCTTTGTATTTATATAGCTTAAAAGTATAATCGGGTCTTTGGGAAGCATTTTAATTTCTCCATTCTAATCAATTCTTATCTTTTATACATTATACAGCGGTTTTCCCCAAAAATCAATATAAACACAAAATTTAGGTGTGGACACAATGCGCATATTATATTTTTACAAAAAATCAAGAACGGAG
>JAJPZT010000055.1 GCA_021204175.1 Clostridiales bacterium
TGCTGGGGTCCACCTGCATAGCAGGTGGTTTTATTTTTCCTGCCACACAATAAAAGACCGCTCAATTTGTATTGACTCTGATATTTCGGCGGTGCTTTATAACCAACAAAGGATGTCCCCTGCCTTAGCAGGCGGTGGGAACTTACTTTCCATTCAGTAGGGGTTACAAGGAAAAACCAAAAGATATCGGGATGTGTGAAGTACGGGTTTTGCGTAAGCAAAAACAGGCATAGTCTTTGATTTGCAAAACATATTTAAATATTAGTAAAATTTAAAAAAAGCTCTTGCAATGGGCTTTTATTTGTGATAAAATGATTTTTAGCTTATCAAAAGATGAAATATGCGGGAGGTTTATATATGATTTTCAATATTTTATGCGTTCTTATTTTAATTGCCTGCATAGGCGTTAATGTATGCATTCTTATGCAGAATAAGAGAGCAGGCGGCTTCACCGGTTCTGTTTCCGGAATGGGCGGTCAGCAAACCTATTGGGACAAAAATAAGGGCAAATCACTTGAAAAAAGACTTGAAAGATATACTATAATTATTTCAATTGTCTTTGTTGTGCTTACACTTATAAGCAATCTTGTATAATAAAAAAGCCAAAACGGGGGCTGTCTTGCGAATTTTTCGATAAGGCGGCTCTTTCTGTTTTGCAGATAAAAAAGCCTTTAATAAGAATATGACAGGAGTGATATTTTGAAGGATTATAACGAATTAATTAAAACACAAAAGCAAAAAATCGAAGAGTTTGTAAAAAGCCCCTTTTACAGAGAGCTTTTAACACAGGATGAAATGGCAAAGGTCTTACAGGTGCCCTCTGAGGATATGCAGCTTTTCAAATTTATTATTGACGAACTTTTAAACGAGGGAAAGCTTATTCTGACGAAAAAACAAAGGCTTGCCACTCCGGAAAGAGCAGGCTTTTTTACAGGTATTCTGCGTACCTCCGAAAACGGAAAGGGCTTTGTTTCCGTCGAAGGCATTGAAGACCGCATTATTGTTTCAAAGGGAGACTTAAACGGAGCCGCCCATATGGACACGGTTCTTATATCTGTCTCTATGGTTAAGGGAAAGCCCTGCGGAGTTGTAAAAAAAGTCCTGAAACGCAATTTCGACAGCGTTGTGGGAACCTATGAAATAAGAGAGGAAACAGGCTTTGTTATTCCCGACGACAGAAAGCTTTTTAAACGTGTGGAAATTACGGGCGGAGCAAAGCCCGACCTTGAGGGCTATAAGGTTGTGGCAAAGCTCACTGCTCCACCGGACAAAAAAAGAGTGCCCAAGGGCAAAATAACAGAGGTTTTGGGGCTTAAAGGGGAAAAGGGCGTTGATATGCTTTCGGTTATGGCTGAAAAGGAAATCCCCTCGGACTTTCCCTCTAAGGTTAAGGAAGAAGCCGCAAGAATTTCATCAGAGCCTGTAGAAACGGATTTTGATGACAGAGAGGACTTCCATTCCGTTCAAATGGTAACTATTGACGGAGAGGACGCCAAGGACTTAGATGACGCCGTTTCCTGCAAAAGGCTCGAAAACGGAAACTATGAGCTGGGAGTTTATATCGCCGATGTAAGCCACTACGTCAGAGAAAATTCTCACCTTGACAAGGAAGCCTTAAAAAGAGGCACAAGCACCTATCTCCCCGACAGAGTTATACCCATGCTACCCCAAGAGCTTTCAAACGGTATCTGCTCGTTAAACCAAGGCCAAAACCGCTTAGCCCTCTGCTGTATTATGGAAATCGACCAAAGCGGCAGAGTAACCTCACACAGAACAGTCAAAGGCATAATTAACGTTGACAGAAGAATGACCTACACTGTTGTTAATGACCTTGTGGAAAACCCGGAATCGGAATATGCGGAAGAATACAGAGATTTTCTGCCTATGTTTATGCTTATGAAGGAGCTTAAGGAAATTCTTTTCGAGAAGAGACTGAAAAGAGGGGCGATTGACTTCAGTTTTGCGGAAACTCAAATTATTTTAGACGATAACGGAAAAGCCGTAGACATAGTGGAACGCCGCAGAAACACAGCTTCAGCCATAATCGAGGAATTTATGATTGCCGCAAACGAAACCGTAGCTGAGGAATTTTACTTCTTAAGAGTTCCTTTCTTATACAGAAGCCATGAGGTTCCCGACGAAGAAAAATATGAAATGCTTTCGAATACCGTAGGCAAGTTCGGCTATCTTCTTAAGGGGAACAGAAAAAGCCCAAAGGGTATGCAGAAGCTTTTAGACGACGTTAAGGGCAAGCCCGAGGAAATGCCGGTTAATATGCTTGCCCTCAGAAGTATGCAGCAGGCAAGGTATACAGGGGAGGAGCTGGGGCATTACGGCTTAGGGGCTAAATTTTACTGCCACTTTACCTCGCCTATAAGGCGATACCCCGACCTTTTCATTCACAGAGTTATTTCCCGTTATTTAAAGGGAGAAAGTCCCGAAGAGCTTAAGGCTCATTTCGGAAAGGGTCTTGAGGAAAAGGCAACTCTCTGCTCCGAAAACGAGAGAAAGGCTGAAGCCGCCGAAAGAGAAGCCACTGAAATTAAAATTGCGGAATATATGTCCGACAAGGTGGGGCAGACCTTTGAGGGGGTTATAGACTCCATTACCTCATGGGGTATTTACGTCAGACTTAACAACACAGCGGAGGGTATGGTTTCATATGCGGATATGACAGACGACCACTATGTTGCCGACGACGCCTCTATAAGCTGTATGGGTGAAAGAACCCACAAAACCTATACCGTCGGAGATAAGGTTAAGGTGGTGCTTCAAAGAGTCGATGTTGAAATGCGTCACATAGACTTTATTTTTGAGGGAACAGCCCCCAAAATAACAATACCGAAAATCAGTGAGCCCAAAGCCCCGAAAACCTCAAAAGCCCGCAAAAGAAAAACCAAAGCAAAAACCAAAGCAAACCGAACAAGAAAACGCAGATAAAAAGAGGTAATCAAAATGGAAGTAACCTACAAAAGAAGAATAAATTATTATGAAACGGATAAAATGGGCGTGGTTCATCACGCAAATTATTTGAGATATTTCGAAGAAGCCAGAATTTATTTTTTGGACGAGGCAGGCTTAAGCTATAAGGAAATTGAAGCCGCCGGGGTGATTATGCCGGTTTTGGGGGTTGATATAAGCTATAAGGCTTCTCTTGATTTTGACGACATTCTCTATTTAAAAACAAGCCTTTCGTATGTTAAAGGGACAAAAGCCGCCTTCAGCTATGAGGGCTATAATCAGGATGGAAAGTTAGTTTGTAAAGGCACCTCAACCCACGGCTTTGTGAAAAAGGACTTTAAGCCTACGATCCTGAAAAAGGACTTTCCTGAAATTTTTGAGATTTTAAGTAAAACAGTTTAACGAAACGTATACAGGCACCTCGTCACACTTGCCTGCGTTCATTTGCTTCCTCGTTTCACTCAGAAGCAAGATTACACTCCGGAAGTGTTCCTCTTTCGCAAAAAGTCTCTGACTTTTTGCGATGGACGGCTTCGCCGCAAATATTCTTACAATATATATACAGGCACCAATCTTAAGAGAGTGTTATATATTATAGTGTATAACGCTAAAAACGCTTTTGGGAGGTGCTTTTTTAATGATTAAAAGCTTGCCCCTTTCATGTATCCCTGTGGGTGCGAGAGGTATAATTTCCGCTGTAAACGGAGACTTCAAAAACAAAGACAGACTGTCTGAGCTGGGCTTTACAAAGGACGCCGAGGTTATGGCTCTTCACAAAAGCCCAAACGGCGACCCTGCCGCCTATTATATAAAGGGCTCGGTTATGGCTTTGAGACGTGAGGACGCAGACAATATTTTAATAAAATTTCGGGAGGAATACTGACTTGCCCCCTGAAATAATCGCCCTCTGCGGAAACCCCAACACAGGCAAAAGCACCATTTTCAACACATTAACAGGCTGCTGCCGCCACACGGGAAACTGGAGCGGCAAAACCGTTGAAAGCGCCTCGGGGGTTTTCGAAAACTTTTTAATCTGCGACCTGCCGGGAATGTATTCCCTTTCGCCTAAATCGGAGGACGAAAAAAACGCAGCGGATTTTTTAAAAAACAACGAAGCCCGTCTGACTGTCATAACCGCAGACGGAACTTGTCTCGAAAGAAGCCTGATTTTGGCTCTTCAAATAACCGACATTTCTAAAAAGGCTGTTTTGTGCATAAATATGATGGACGAAGCTGAGAAAAAGGGTATAAAAATAAATGCCGAGGGGCTTTCAAAGCGTCTCGGCATAAAGGTTATTTTATTAAGCGCCGCCAAAAACAGGGGAATTGAAGAGCTGAAGCAGACCATAAGGGAGGACGTTCCCGAAAAAGAAGTAAGCCCTCTTAAGCCCATAGAGGAATATTCCTCTCTTTCGGAAAAGCTTTTTAAGGAGTTTGTCACAGTAGTCCCCAATGACAAAATTTCCTTGGAAAGGCGTATCGACAATATAATTTTAAACAGCTTTGCCGGGCTTTTTGTTATAGCCGCAGTTTTTGCCTTTCTTTTGTGGCTGACAATCATTGGGGCAAACTATCCCTCACAGGCTCTTGCCTATGCCTTCGGAAAAGGTGAAGCAGCTCTTTCAGCCCTTTTCGACAGCCTTAATGTTTTGCCTCCTGTGAAAAGCCTGGTTATAGACGGGGTCTACGGAATAGTTTCTCAGGTGGTTTCGGTTATGCTGCCGCCTATGGCTATATTCTTTCCTCTTTTTACCTTTCTTGAGGACTTGGGCTTTCTTCCCCGAATAGCCTTTGTTATGGACAGATTTTTCAAAGGAGCAGGCACAAGCGGAAAGCAGACACTATGTATGTGTATGGGTATAGGCTGCAACGCCGCAGGAGTTGTTTCCGCAAGGATAATAGAATCCCCCTCTCAGCGGAGAGCCGCAATTCTCACAAACGTTTTTATGCCCTGCAACGGCAGATTTCCCCTGATTATAACCCTTTCAGTTATGTTTTTTTCCGTCTCCGGGGCAAAAAGCCTGACGGCAGCTCTGTCGATTTTAGCCGCACTGATTTTGGCGGCGGCGGTAACTCTGCCTGTTACAAAGCTTTTGATGAAAGGCTCCGAAAGCTCATTCATTTTGGAGCTTCCCCCTTACAGAATGCCCCGTCTCGGTCAGATAATAGTCAGAAGCTTTAAGGAAAGAACTGTTTTCGTTCTCTCAAGGGCATTAACTGCGGCGATTCCGGCTGGCATAATAATTTGGTTTATGCAAAACATCAATATAGGCTCGGCGTCCTTGGCAGTGTGCCTCTCAAGGCTTTTAGACCCTGTTGGCAGGCTTATGGGGCTTGACGGAGCCGTTGTTACAGGCTTTATTTTGGGCTTGCCTGCCAACGAAATTGTTTTGCCGCTGATACTTATGCTTTATCCCTCAACGGGAGCCGACACAAAAACCGTTCTTCTTCAAAACGGCTGGAGCATAAAAACTGCCCTCTGTGCAGTTATTTTCTGCCTTTTTCACTTTCCCTGTGCAACAACTCTTCTTACAATAAAAAAAGAGACAGGAAGCCTTAAGGATACTCTCCTTGCGGCGGCTCTGCCTACGGGAATAGGCTTCGGGCTGTGCTGTTTCTTAAATCTTCTTTTCTATATTTATGACATTATTTTATAAAACGTAAAAGCCGAGGGCTGATTTAATAACCTTCGGCTTTCTTATATATTTGACCCGTCCCGGAGAGGAATCGAACCTCCGGCCTACCGCTTAGGAGGCGGTCGCTCTATCCGCTGAGCTACCGAGACAAAGTACGGAACCGCACCACGCCTCTTTCCGTCAACCACTATATTATAATAAATTATTGCCCTTTTGTCAATGACAAAAAAACTTTCGTTTTTATTTTAACAGCCGCATAGCGGCGACATATGCGATGCAGACGTTTAGCTAGTTAATTGGCTGAACTGTTGCAATTTATTTGACAAAGCAGATTTTTAGGAATATATTATGGACATTGTATTTGCCTGCGAATTAACCTTCAACAATTTTTATTAGGCTTTCCGGCAATATTTTAAGAACGCAAATATATCTGCCGTCATCCTCTGTTTCTTTTTTTCTCGAATTTTCAATGCCCGCCTTTTTCAGGCTTATATATATGGCTTCTTTAATCCTTTTATATTCACTTTTTTCCGTCCCGGTCTGTACTGCTCCTATTTTTTCCATAAGCCGCAGACACCTGTAATTGTTTGAATATACCTTTGCGATAAAATAATCTGCATTTTTCTCTGAAATATACTCCTTCATCATAAGCGGCAGTACACGGCTGCCAATTCCCCTGCTCCAAAAATCAGACAACAGGCTTATTCCTATTTCCGGCTCAGAAGTATCGGTTCTTCTTATATTACAAAAACCGCAGTAATTATAGTCAGTCTTTTCAAAAATGCAAAAAATCCGTTCACCCTTGTCAGGCGTTTTACTCCACAAAATGTCATTGTAGCCGGGTATGCAGTGTATTTTCGGCATATCGGCATTTGCAATAACCGTTTTCATATAATTATCCCTGTCCTCATCCCCTATGGGCTTTAAAAGGTATAAATTATCCTCCGCAAAAATATCAAAATTCGGCTTTTCCATAAAATCCTCTCTTATCTGTATTAGCCTTTAACTATAGTTTCATAATTGATTATATCAAAGCAGACTTCCAAAAGCAACAAAATCTATGCTTTTCTAATGTCAAAAACTATACGCATTTTGCTGAAATAAAAAAGCCTGTTCAGCCGAAAGACCTAAACAGACTTTTTATATATATTAAGTTACGAACTCTTGCCCAAATAAAGCTCCTTAACACGCTGATTTGACAAAAGCTCCGCTCCCGTACCCTCAAGCCCGATTGTGCCAGTTTCCATAACATAGCCATAGTCGGCAATTTTAAGGGCTGCGTTGGCGTTCTGCTCAATAAGAAGAATAGTCATATGCTGTTCCTTATTGATTTCCTTAACCTTATTAAAGATGTCTTTAATAACAAGGGGAGCAAGACCCAGTGAAGGCTCATCCATCATAAGAACCTTGGGCTGTGTCATTAAGGCTCTTGCAAAGGCAAGCATCTGCTGTTCGCCGCCGGAAAGAGTACCGGAAAGCTGATTGCGTCTTTCGCCCAAAATGGGGAAAAGCTCCTCGCACATATTAATGTCCTTTTTTATGCCCTCTTTGTCTTTTCTGAGGTATGCACCTATTTTAAGGTTTTCTCTTACGGTCAGCTCAGCAAAAACATGTCTGCCTTCGGGAACAAGAACAATGCCCTTTTGGGTGATTGCCTGAGTAGAAAGCTTTGTTATGTTTTCGTCGTTATAAATAATCTCACCGGAAGCAGTGTTTACAAGGTGCATAATAGCCTTAAGTGTTGTACTTTTGCCTGCGCCGTTAGAGCCTACAAGGGTAATTATTTTTCCGTCGGGGATTTCCATATTAATGCCCTTAAGAGCTTTAATACCGCCGTAGTTTACAAAAATGTCGTTTACCTTGAGCATTAATCATCATCCTCCTCTCCCAAATATGCCTTAATAACCTTGGGGTCTGCCTGAATTTCTTCGGGTACTCCCTGAGCTATGGTTTTTCCGTATTCAAGAACATAAATTCTGTCGGAAATATCCATAACCAGCTGCATATGGTGTTCTATCAGGAGAATAGTTATGTCAAACTTCTTGCGGATTTCCACAATAAAGTCCGAAAGCTCCTCAGTTTCCTTGGGGTTCATACCGGCTGCCGGTTCGTCAAGAAGCAGAAGGGTGGGGTCTGTAGCCAAGGCTCTGGCTATTTCAAGCCTTCTTTGCAGACCGTAGGGAAGGTTTGAAGCCTTTTCGTCCTTAAGGTCATAAAGCCCCACAACCTTTAAAAGCTCAAGAGACTTCTCAAGCATAGCCTTTTCTTCTTTTCTTGCCCAGGGCATACGCAGAACGGAAGAAAAGAGATTTGACTTTACTCTTAAGTGATTGGCTATAAGAACATTTTCCAAAACAGAAAGCTCCTTAAAAAGCCTTATGTTCTGAAAGGTTCTGGCTATGCCCATATGGGCAATAACATCGGGACGCTTTCCGTTAATTCTTTCGTCTCCGAAAAAGACAGTTCCCTCGGTGGGGTTATAAACACCGGTTATCATATTAAAGGCTGTGGTTTTGCCTGCGCCGTTAGGCCCTATAATAGCCACGATTTCGCCTTTGTTTACTTCAATGTTAAGATCCTCAACAGCCGTAAGACCGCCGAAACGGATTGTTAAAGCCTTTGTTGTAAGTACGCTCATCTTCAGACCTCCTTTTTGGACTTTTTAAGTCCCTTGAAAAATTTGAAAAGTCTGTCGAAAGAAAATTCTTCGCTGCCGAAAATACCTCTTGACCAGAAAAGAATTATAAGCATAAGAACTACCGAGAAAACAACCATTCTCATACCGGAGATACCGGGGTAGTTAATAAAGCCGATTTTAATGGGGTTGTCTACTATTCTGAGCCATTCCAAAGCTGCACGGACTATAAATGCGCCTATAATAGAGCCTGAAATAGAACCCTGACCGCCTAAAACGACCATAAGAAGAATTTCATAAGCAAGTGTAAACTTAAACACATCGGGAGAAATAGCGCTTAAGTGAGAAGCCAAAAGACCTCCGCCGATACCTGCGATAAAACCCGATATAACAAAAGAGAACATTTTGTGCTTAAACAGGTTTACGCCCATTGCCTCTGCCGCAACCTCGTCCTCACGAATAGCCTTAAAGGCTCTGCCATAGCTGGAGTGTATAAGCAGCACCATAAAAATAACCACTAAGGCAAGAACGCCGAAAGCCACGTAAAGATTGACGTGTGAGGGTATTCTTATAAGACCTGTTGTGCCGTTGGTTACGCTTTGACCGTTCTGAATGAAAATTCTTATAATTTCCGAAAATCCCAGAGAAGCAATAGCCAAATAATCGCCCTTAAGTCTTAAAACGGGGAAGCCTATTAAAAAGGCAAAGAAAGCCGCTACAAGACCGCCTATGATTAAAGCGATGAAAAAGGGAGCATTGGCGTTAGCCAAAAAGCCCACAATAGGCTTAATTTTATAAATTTCAAGCTTGTCCTGTGCCGAAACGGTTAAAAGACCTGTTGTATAAGCGCCCAAAGCCATAAAGCCGGGCTGACCTAATGAAAACATACCCGTTAAGCCGTTTACCATATTCATTGAAAGGGCGCAGATTGCGTATATACAGCAAAGCTTTATAACGCCTATAACATATGAGTTAAGTCCGAAAAGACCGAACTCCTGAATACCCACTATAAGAGCAACTAAAATTGCCAATGAAATAACCGACAATATATTGTTAAGTTTGGATTTTTTCATAACGTATCCCTCCTCAGACCTTGTCGGCAATTTTCTCGCCGAGAATACCGTTGGGCTTATAAAGGAGAATTATTATAAGAAGAACGAATGAAAAAACGTCTTTATAGCCTGTAAGTGAGGGAATAAAGGTAACCGCCATAATCTCTATAAAGCCGAGCATAAGACCGCCTATAACCGCACCCTTAACGTTGCCTATTCCGCCGATAACAGCGGCAATAAAGCACTTAAATCCGGGCATAATTCCCAAAGTAGGTGTTATCTGGTTATATTTAAGTCCCCAGAGAATAGCACCCACTGCGGCAATTGCCGAGCCTACGCCGAATGTAAAAGAGATTGTCTTGTTTACGTTAATACCCATAAGCTTTGAGGTGTCTAAGTCCTTAGAAATAGCTCTCATAGCCATACCGCTTTTTGTGTGGTTAATGAGCAAAAGAAGCACAAAAAGTATTACAGCTGTAATTACGGGTACATAGATACAAAGTCTCAGTGTATTTACGGGGCCTATTTTAAGACCTTCTACAAAGAATTTAATCTGAGGGAAGGTTTTGGGTCTGCCTGAGAAAATAACAGTTGCAAAGTTTTCAAGGAAATAAGAAACACCTATTGCGGAAATAAGCATGGAAATTTTTGGTGCGTTCTGCTTACGCAAAGGAGCATAAGCCACCTTTTCAACGATGATACCCAAAAGGGCTGTAGCAGCAATAACGATTATAAAGGAAATATACCATGGAACAAAATAAACTGCTATTGAATAATAAGCTATGTACATTGCCATCATAAAAATATCGCAGTGTGCAAAGTTTATAAGACGCAGTATACCGTAAACCATTGTATAACCTACAGAAATAAGAGCAAAAAGGCTTCCCAAAAGCAGAGCGTTGCAGAGCTGCTGAAGGAACACCGCCATAGTAGGCATAACAATCATATTAATTCATCTCCAATCTTTTAAAAAGGGATAATGAATCTTTCACGCAGCCTTCCGAAGCCGATTGGCTTACCGCCTGAAAAATTCGTTATCATTTAAAGAAATATCTCCCCTGCCTACCTAAAAAAGCAGGGGAGATAAAGTTCCGTTAAAGTCCGAAAAGGATTAGCCTGTTCGAAAAAATTTTTATTACTCTGCTGAGATAGTTGTTACATAGTCGAATGTCTTGTCAGCAACATTTACAGTTTTGATAACAGCGGGCTTTGAGGGGTCGCCGTTTTCATCGAATGATGTGAAGCCTGTAACGCCTTCATATTCGCTGGCTGCGATAGCGTCACGAAGAGCAGTGTGTTCTGTTGTTCCGCAAGCTTCAAGAGCGTCGCAAAGAAGCATATAAGCGTCATAAGCAAGAGCTGTTACGCCTGCAGGCTCTGCATTGTTGGCGTCTCTGTAGTTCTGAACGAATTCGCCTGTCTTTGATGAAAGGTCAGCGTTTGAATCGAAGAATATTGAGAATACAACGCCGTCAACCTCGTCGCCGCCTACTTCGATAAAGTCGTCAATTTCCCATGTGTCGCCGCCGAGAATAGGAAGCTCAACGCCAAGCTGTCTTGCCTGCTTAATGAGAAGCGCACATTCTGTGTAGTTGCCGGGTGCGAAGATACAGTCGGGGTCAGCTGCTGCAAGGTTTGTGATCTGAGCTGAGAAGTCCTGGTCGCCTGTCTGATATGTAGCTTCAACGATAGAAGCGTCATCGCCTGTAAGAGTCTTGAATTCTTCCATAAAGTACTGAGCAAGACCTGTTGAATAGTCGCTTGCTACGTCATAAGCAACGCCTACCTTTGCTGCGCCAAGCTCTTCATAAGCATAGTGAGCCATTGCAGTACCCTGATAGGGGTCGATGAAGCATACTCTGAAGTACCAGTCATTGCCTTCAGTAACAAGGGGGTTAGTACAGGAAACGCCGATTGCGGGAATTTCCCCTGCCTTAATAGCTTCGCCTGCGCCGATTGAAGGAACAGATGAATAAGAACCTATGATAGCAACAACGCCGTCATTTTCAATAAGTCTCTGAGCTGCTGTGCTTGCTTCTACCTTGTCTGACTTGTTGTCTGCTTCAACAAGCTCGATAGTATATTCAACGCCGTCAAGAGTAACTGTGGGTCTTTCTTCATTGGCAATTTTGATACCTTCTGTTTCGATTGCGCCGCCTGCTGCATATGAGCCTGTCATAGGCTGTAATACACCGATTTTAATAACGTCGCCTGCGGCTTCGGAAGTATCGGCTTCCTCCGCTGCTGTTTCGTCTGTTGCCGTGTCTGCAGCTGAGCCGCCGCAGCCTGAGAGCATTGCGCCCGATAAAAGACACAAACTGAGTGTTAATGCTAATGCTTTTTTCATTAATTATTCCTCCTTAATTATAGATAAAGATATAAAGATATAAGATTTAAGGAAATATTATATTTCCTTTTTATTGAAAGGGCGTGAGACTCCTGCTTTAAGCCGCATTGCCCAAACAAACATATTAAAACAGCCTATACGCTGTTATATATGCATCCATTTTTTAGAAAATCAATTTAAAAATGTATACATCTTTTATGAAAAACCACTTAAAATCACGAGCTTTTTTAACAAACTTCTTAATTCGAGATATTTAAATTTTGCTAAGAAGTTACTGTCTTTAAGCGTCGCAGACTTAAATCCGCAGGGCGAGCTTTGCCCGCCCGAGGACAGAAACTTTTCTGTGAAGTTGATACCGCTCAGAAGTTTTCCTGACGGAAAACCCGTGATTACGCACGTCCCGAAGTCTTTCGGGTTCCCAATATCAACTTTGCGGAAAACTTGATGGTTTCTACCTTAGACCATTCGCAAAAATGTGAGCATTTTTGCGAAAACAAAAATAAGGACGTGGAAGCCACGTCCTCGTGTTTTAATTGCTTTAATTACTCTGCAACATAAGGTAAAAGGGCAACGTGTCTTGCTCTTTTTACGGCAACCGTAAGAACTCTCTGGTGCTTAGCACAGTTCCCCGTAATTCTTCTGGGGAGAATTTTGCCTCTTTCGGAGACATACTTTCTGAGCTTAGCCGTATCCTTATAGTCTATATGATTACAATTTTCGGCACAAAATGCGCATACACGCTTTTTTCTTCTGCCGCGTCTTTTATTAATCATTGCGCTTTTCCTCCTTATCAGAATGGAAGGTCATCAGGGTCGACACTGTCTTCAACCTGATAAAAACCATCGTCACTTGAATTATAGGTGTTTACCTTGGGAGCTTGCTGAGGAGCGGGAGCAAAGGTCTGGTTATCTCTGTAGGAGTTGTTTGCAGACTTTTTTTCTACAAACTCGGCTTCTTCAACAATAACCTCGGTTGTAACTCTTTTTTGCCCTTGGCTGTCTTCCCAATTTCTAACTTGAAGTCTGCCGGATATACCTATGCCCATACCTTTAACGAAGTATCTCTGAATAAATTCACCTGTTTTGCCGAAGGCAACACAGTTTATAAAATCGGCATCGGCTTCGCCGTCACGCTTAAAGCGACGGTTTACCGCAAGCCCGATTCGGCATATGGCAAGAGGCTCAGCAGACTGAGAATATCTTGTTTCGGGGTCTCTGGTTAAACGACCTACAAGCAAAACTTTATTCATTAAAAGTCCCCCCTTATTATTCTTCAACCTTAGTAATAAGGTAACGAAGAACATTATCCATAATTCTCATACGCTTTTCAACCTCAACGGGTACGCTGGGTTCTCCTGAGAAAACAACAAAGTTGTAAACGCCTTCTCTGAGCTTCTGGATTTCGTAGGCAAGTCTCTTTTTGCCCCAATCGTCAACATTTTCAACAGTACCGCCGAAACGCTCGATTAAAGACGAAACACCTGCCTGAGCCGCAGCGTAAGCCTCTTCATCTAATGAAGGATTGTAAACTACGCAAAGTTCATATTTGTTCATCTTTCCTACACCTCCTTTTGGTCATTGGCCCTTTCTCAAACGGAAAGAACAAGGTAAAACGGACACCCTAAAGGGCTCTCCATTCGTATAGAATAATATTGTATCACACAAATTAATAAATTGCAAGACTTTTTTCAAAATTTTCAAAATTTTTTAAATAAAAGCGGCTTGACAGCGGTCACAAATGTGTTATCATTAAAACACAAAGGGAGTGCATTTATTAGCTGCTCCTCACTTAATAAGTTCTTTTGACATAACCGTTGGGTGTGGAAATCTGAACGGATTTGACTGCCGTTAGTTTTATTTTCGCCGTCTATTTCGTTAACGGTGATTTTGTCAATGAGCGTGTTTAAAATTGCCTCATCAAGCTTTGTTATGGGAGCATAGTTTTCTATTAAGTCCGCAAAATCTTTGGCTGAACGGTTTTGTTCGGCTTTTTGTGATAAGGCGGTTTGAATTTCCGTCAAGCTCCTTTTAAGGTCAGTCTCTTCCTTTTCAAGAGCGGCAGATATTGAAGCATAATGGCCAGCGGAAATTTTGCCGAAAGCCTTATCTTCATACATACTCTGAAGAATTTTGTCTATTCCGGCAAGGCGTTTTTCATTTTTGCCTGCTCTTTTTCCGCATTAAAAAAGCACCTCCGGCTTTGGAAGTGTCTTAATTTTTTATTAAAAAGGGAAACTTTGGCTGGAGCGTCACTCCCAACAACTCTTTTGCCCATTACATTAAGTATGCGGCGCATAAAGACGCACTTTTCACCTCAAAGTTTCCTTGTTTCTATAAGCGTAGGCCGCAAACCGTCAACAGAATTTGTAAAAACCCAACTGAACCTTGACCGCTCCGGCTATATAATCGCCGATGAAACCACCCGAACCAATATTCCCGGTGTTTTTGCCGTTGGCGATGTACGCACCAAAGCCCTGCGTCAGGTAGTTACGGCAGTCTCCGACGGAGCAGTTGCTGCACATTATGCAGAGAAATATATTAACGAAAATCCTTAACGTAAATCTGTAATAATTACACATATAAAAATCAGAGATTTGTCACTTAAGTGTGAAATTCTCTGATTTTTTATAATGATATAATTTTTGAAACAAAAATCGTAACAGTTCAGCCAAATATCAGTCCTTTGACATACAAATAGTGCCGGTTCTCTGAATTTCCAAAATGCCGTAGCTTCTTACAAGCTCAATAAAGTTTGAAATAACATCTGGAGAATCGTGAATTTCAATGACGAAGCTTTTGGCGGAAACGTATTTAATTTTGGCATTCATAACGCTGCACAGTTCTATAAGAGAGGATCTGTTCGACGCATTATATGCCACTTTTATAAGCATCATCTCCATAAGCACGCATTTGTTTTCTTCAAAACGGCGAACCTTTATTACATCAGGCTTTTTGTTAAGCTGTTTTTCAATCTGGTCTACTACCCGCTGGCTTCCCGTTGATACGATTGTCATACTTGAAATATCGTGACGTTCGGTTTCTCCTACCGCCAAGCTGTCAATGTTAAAACCTCTTCTTGCAAAAAGACCGGATATTTGAGAAAGAACACCGTCTTGATTTTCCACAAGTACAGAAAAAATGCCTTTCATTTCACGCCCTCCTTACTTTGTATTGTTGCAGCTGTCAACCTCGCAGACCATAAGACAGCCTGTGGGACAAGACAGAAAATCATCAAGCACCGAATCAAGAGTATCGTTGCACTCACAACAGAAAAATTTCATATCATATGCCTCGGCAATTTTTTCATAATCGGGATAATCCGAAAGCTGTACGGCACAGTAGCGGCTGTCATAAACCTTTTGCTGATGCTCCCGAACCAAGCCCAGATAATGATTTCTGATTACAAGAATTTTCAAGGGAATTTTATTTGCCGCAATAGTTCCCAGTTCATACATAGACATTTGAAAAGAACCGTCTCCGCAGACAGCCACAACCTGAGTATCCGGCCTGCAAAGCTTTGCGCCTATAGCGGCAGGAATGGAATATCCCATTGTTCCCATACCCCCTGTAGTCAAAAAGCGTCCGTGCTTCATTACATAATTATCCGCAGACCAAAGCTGATTTTGCCCTACATCCGCAACATATACCGCATCATCATCCATCTTTTCCGACAGCCGTTTAACAAGAAGATTGGGGTTTATAAGTCTGTCGCTGAATTTTCTTCTGTCAACGGTATTTCGCTTTATTTCTTTCAGAGTATCAAGCCACACTTTTGTGTCAATTTGAAAATCCTCTTTTAAAAGACGCTCAAAAATTTTCTTTGCGTCTCCTACAATGGGAATCGTAGGTCCTAAATTTTTGCCGATTTCGGCTGAATCTATGTCAATATGTATTATGTTTACCTGAGATTCCAAATTTTCGGGCTTGGGAACTGCTCTGTCGGCAATTCTTGCTCCCACAATAATAAGAAGGTCTGCGGCGGAAACCGCTCTGTTTGCATATGGCTTGCCGTTGTTTCCGAGCATGCCGAAATAAAGGGGATGATTTTTAGGCATAACCCCTATGCCCATCATTGTACTGACAAGAGGAATCCCGTTTTTCTCGCAAAACTCCCGAATACATTCCTGCGCTTCCCCGAGAATTACACCGCCGCCGGCACAAATCAAAGGCTTTTTCGAACTGCGAACAGCATTTATGATTTTGTTAATCTGAAGATTATTTCCCTTTGTATTCGGCTTATAGCCCCGAATACTGACCTCATCGGGATAAACGAAAGGCTTTTTAAGCTCTGTCATTTGAACATCACAGGGAATATCTATAAGCACAGAGCCTTTTCTTCCTGTGGAAGCTATATAAAAGGCTGATTTTATAATTTCGGGAATATCCTCTGCATTCTTTACAAGGTAGCTGTATTTAACAAAGGAATCCGTTGCCCCTCTCATATCGGCTTCCTGAAAAACATCTCTCCCCAAAAGGCTGCTGTCAACCTGACCGCAGACTGCAATAACAGGTATACTGTCGGCATATGCCGTTGCAAGTGCCGTAATAAGATTTGTGGCTCCGGGACCCGATGATGTAACACAGACAGCAGGCTTCCCCGAAATTCGTGAATAACCGCTGGCGGCATGACCTGCAGCCTGTTCCTGACGCACCAGTATATGTGAAACAGAACCGGAACGGTAAAGCGCATCATAAAAGGGTGCAATCGCAACGCCGGGATAACCGAATATTTTTGTTATTCCCTCTGCTTCCAAACATTTAACTATTGCTTCTGCACCGTTCATATTTAATCCCTCCTCCAAAACCTTTGTTCCCGAAAAACTTCATAAGCTGTGAAAACATTTACACTTGTCTGTATTTGTGTTAATATTATACACAAGTAAACCGCAAAAGTCAATATATTAGGTTTAAGGGGTGTGGACAAATGGCTCAGATTATGGTATAATATAGCTATGAGAAAAACAA
>JAJPZT010000020.1:0-5875 GCA_021204175.1 Clostridiales bacterium
ACAGCCCCTTATAGGGGCAGAGCAAGCCACCGGCTAAGCCGGTGGTCTTGACTTCGTTGCCTTATTCTATTGTTTTTTCGTATTTTGCAAGTATTTCATCAACGGCTTTATCGGAAAGCTTATTGAAGGGAATTAATTCCTCCGGCGGTTCGTCCGAAAGGCTGTGCTTTGTATAATAGAGAACATCCTTCCAAACGCCTAACTTATAGCCTGACTTCTTAAGCACACCTTCAAGCTCAAAGCCCAGCTTCTTGTGAAGGTTTTCACTGGCTGTATTAGGGGAGGTTATTTTTGAACAAAAATTCCTTATGCCCATAAGCTTGCCTGTTTCTATAACGGCACTGTAAAGAGCCTTGCCTATGCCCTTTCCCTTAAAGCCGTTTCTGATATAGACCGATAGTTCCATATCCCAGTTATAGGCGGCACGCTCCGAAAAGCGGCAGCCGTAGGCGTAACCCACAACCTTGCCGTCTTCTTCACAGACAAAATAGGGATATGTGCCTAAAATTTTCTTCATACGCTTTTTAAAATCACTTACAGAGGGCACATCATATTCAAAGGTAATTGTTGTGTTTTCTATATAGGGCGCATAGATTGAAAGAATTGCTTCTGCGTCATCTGAAACAGCTTTTCTTAAGAACATAGAACCAACCTCTTTTTATTCGCCCAAATAAGCCTTTTTAACCTTATCATCGTTAATAAGATCCTTTGCGTTGCCGGAAAGTGAAATATTGCCTGTTTCCAAAACATAGGCTCTGTCGGCGATTTCAAGGGCTTTCTTGGCATTCTGCTCAACCAAAAGAACCGTTACGCCTTCCTTGCTTACTGCCTTTATAATTTCGAAAATCTCATTTACGAGAATAGGCGAAAGACCCATTGAAGGTTCGTCCATAAGAATAATTCTGGGTCTTGACATAAGAGCTCTGCCCATAGCCAGCATCTGCTGTTCGCCGCCGGAAAGTGTGCCTGCGCTCTGAATGCTTCTTTCCTTAAGACGTGGGAAGTGGGTATAGACCATTTCAAGGCTTTCCTTAATTTCATTTTTGTCCTTTCGTGTGTAGGCTCCCATTTTAAGGTTGTCCAAAACGGAAAGGTTCGCAAAAACTCTTCGTCCTTCGGGGACGTGTGCCATACCCATAGAAACTATTTTATAGCCGGGGGTTTTGGTTATGTCTTTGTCTTCAAAAATAATCTTGCCGCTTTTGGGCTTTAAAAGACCTGTGACCGCCTGTAAAATAGTGGTTTTGCCTGCACCGTTTGCGCCTATAAGGGCAATAATTTCGCCCTTGTTTACTTCAAATGAAACGCCCTTTATGGCTTGAATCATACCGTAATAAACCTTTATATCTTTAACTTCAAGCATTGCCATAATTTTCTTCCCCCTTACTCGCCCAAATAGGCAGTTATTACCTTGGGATCCTTAAGCACCTCAGAGGTTTCACCCTGAGCAAGCACCTGACCGAAGTTCAAAACCGTCAGCTTTTCGCAAATTCCCGACACAAGCTTCATATCGTGTTCAATCAAAAGAATTGTCATATTGAATTTATCTCTGACAAAGCGGATTGTTTCCATAAGCTCCGCCGTTTCGTTGGGGTTCATACCGGCTGCCGGCTCGTCCAAAAGGAGAAGCTTAGGGTTTGTGGCAAGAGCTCTTGCTATTTCAAGCTTTCTCTGCTTGCCGTAAGGCAGATTTGAAGCCTTGAGAGAAGCCTCATTGTCCAAATCGAAAACCTTGAGGATTTCCATAGCCTTTTCGTTCATAGCCTTTTCGTTTGAAAAGTACCCCGGCAGACGGAAAATGCCTGTTAATGTGGAATATTTATATTCATTGTGAAGCCCTGCCTTAACATTATCCAAAACGGTAAGGTCTGTGAAAAGACGAATGTTCTGGAAGGTTCTGGCAATGCCTGCCTTGCTTATGTCAACGGTTTTCTTTCCCGTTATGTTTTCGCCGTCTAAAATAATTTTTCCGTTTGTGGGCTTATATACACCTGTCAGCAGATTGAAAATAGTGGTTTTTCCTGCGCCGTTAGGACCTATCAGCCCGTAAAGCTGACCCTGTTTTATAATTACGTTAAAGTCGTCAACGGCACGAAGTCCGCCGAAGGAAATTCCCAAGCCCGTTACTTCAAGAAGAGCCATTTAAGATACCTCCTTTTTGCGGTTTTTGGTTAAAAAGCCCAAATATCTTTCTCTGAATGTTTTTGCTGCCGGACTCCAGCTTAAAAGCATAACGGCAATCAAAACAAGAGAATAAATCAACATTCTGTATTCGTTTAAGCCTCTCAAAAGCTCGGGCAGCAGCGTCAAAACAACTGCGGCAATAACCGAACCTCTGATGTTGCCCATTCCGCCCAAAACTACGAAAACCAAAATCATAATTGACATATTGTAGCCGAAGTTTTTGGGAAGAGCCGTCAGAGAAGCTAAGTTGTGAGCGTAAAGCACGCCGGCAACACCTGCAAAGGCAGCTGAAATTGTGAAAGCCAAAAGCTTATATTTTGTTATGTTAATGCCTATTGATTCGGCGGCAATTCTGTTGTCTCTTATTGCCATAATTGCTCTGCCTGTTCTGGAGTGAATAAGGTTAAGGGTAACAATAAGGGTTATAATAACCAATATAACGCCGATTGTGAAGTTTGAGTCCTTGGGAGTTCCGGTAATGCCCTGTGCACCCTTAATAATTACGTCGGCAGTGTCGGGGTCAAGACCCAAGGATGTGGTATCCTTAAAGGAAATATGTATTCCGTTTACGTCCTTGCCCACATAGAGAACATTCATTATATTTTTGATGATTTCGCCGAAAGCAAGAGTAACTATAGCCAAATAGTCGCCTTTAAGCCTTAAAACGGGAATGCCTATTATAACGCCGAAAACAGCCGCTGTTAATGCGCCAATTAAAATAGCCAAAAAGAAGCGTAAGCCTCCGAAAGCTATTGAGTCGCCTACAAGCCTTGAAAAAAATGCCCCGGAGAAAGCCCCCACACACATAAAGCCTGCGTGACCTAGTGAAAGCTCGCCTAAAATACCTACGGTTATATTAAGTGAAATTGCAAGAATAACATAAACGCAGAGGGGAACCAAAAGACCTGTCATAAGGCTGGACAGATTGCCTGTTTTTAAGAGAAGCTCAACGGCTAAGTAGGCAATTATAACTATGAAAAACGTGCTTGTATCTTTGTTGAATATTTTTTTTGCCATAATTTACACCTTCTCCTGAATTTCTTTGCCTAAAAGACCTGTGGGCTTAACAAGAAGCACAACTATAAGCACTCCGAAAACGATAGCGTCCGCCATTTGTGAGGATATGTAAGCCTTGCCCAAAATCTCGATTATGCCCAAAAGCAAGCCGCCTATAAATGCACCGGGAATTGAGCCTATGCCGCCGAAAACAGCCGCAACGAAAGCCTTTATACCGGGCATTGACCCTGTGTAGGGAGTAAGAGCCGGATAAGAGGAGCAAAGCAGAACACCTGCGATAGCCGCAAGGGCTGAGCCTATTGCAAAGGTTAAAGCGATAGTTCCGTTGGTGTTTATACCCATAAGCTGAGCCGCTCCGGCGTCCTCCGAAACCGCAAGCATAGCTTTTCCGGGCTTTGTAAACTTAATGAAAAGGGAAAGAACCACTACTATAAGAATGCAGGCAGCGATTGTAACGATTGTTTCGCCTCTGACTGTGAGCCTGCCCTCTGCAAGAGAAAGACCCTTGAAGGTTACAACAGATGTAAAGGACTTTGTGTCTGCGCCGAAAATAAGCAGAGCCACATTCTGAAGAAAGTAGCTGACACCGATTGCAGTAATCAAAACCGCAAGCTTCGACACCTCAAGAAGAGGGCGGTAGGCTATTGTTTCAATTAAAACACCTGTTACCGTACAGGCAATAACTCCGATTAAAATGCCTAAATAGGGGTTCATACCCATTCCGCTGACAGCGGTAAAAACCACATATGCGCCCACCATAATAACGTCGCCGTGGGCAAAGTTCAGCATTTTGGCTATGCCGTAAACCATTGTATAGCCTAAGGCTATGATTGCATAAACAGCTCCTAAGCTTAAGCCGTTTATAAGATAAGATATTAAACTCATTTGTTTTTCACCTCGGAATAATTTTTTCTTACCGATTACAATACTTTTTTAATAATAACATATATTTGTTCAACTTTCAACAAAAAAGTTTGAAAATTGTCTTAAAGTCTTACTGCTGTTTCAAGGGCTGTTTCTATCATTGCCGTAAAGCTCTTTTCACGCTCATCGGCAGTGGTGATTTCGGCGTCCTTGTTTATCATATGGTCGGAAACAGTCAGAATTGAAAGGGCGTTAGCTCCGTATCTTGCCGCATTGGCATAAAGCCCGGCAGTTTCCATTTCAGTCGCCAAAATTCCCATTTTGCTCCAGCTTGAAATTTGGTTTTCGTCCTCTGTGTAGAAGTTGTCGCTTGTTAAAACACAGCCGACATGGTGGGGCAGAGATTTTTCGCAGCAGACCTCCTCGGCGGTTTTAAGAAGCTTAAAATTCGCTGTGGGAGAGAAAGAGCCGTTAAGACCGAACTGGCTCATATATGCCGAATTTGTTGAAGCTGCCTGAGCCAAAATAAGGTCACGGACGTTAATGTCCTTCTGCATTGCTCCCGTTGTGCCTATACGGATAAGATTTTTAACTTCGTATATGTTTATAAGCTCGTAGGAATAAATGCCCATTGAGGGAATGCCCATTCCCGTACCCATTACGGAAATTTTTTTACCCTTGTAAGTGCCTGTAAAGCCCAAAGCACTTCTTACCCTGTTGAAGCAGACGGCATCTTTCAAAAAGACCTCGCTTATCATTTTGGCTCGCATTGGGTCTCCGGGCAGAAGTATGGTTTCGGCTATGTCAGCCAAAGGATTTATATGGGGGGTGTTCGTCATAAAAATTCCTCCTCTGTTATGAGTTTCTTCTATAATAATGTACAAGATACAAAAAAAGCATTCTCGCCCTTAAAGGCGGAATGTTTTGCGCCCGCTGAAGCTTGTGACTTCCTTATCACTACAATTATAAGATTTTATTAAGGCTCTGTCAAGAACTTTTGAAAATTTAGATTTTAATTCTGATTGTTAATGAAATATTATAATTAAACAGTATTATTTGATTTTTTCGGGCAGTGAACAACTACCGTTCGTGCAGATTTTCGACAGTTGGTGCAAAGTCTATTGACTTCTGATTTTTATTGAGTATAATAGGGTTTGAAACGTAAATTGACGGCTTTGCCGTCTTTAAAAGGAGGTTTTTATTTATGAAGTTAAAGAAATTGAAAACAGTTTTGACGGCTGTGATTTCTGCGGCTGTGATTTATTCCGGCGGGTGCTGAACTGCTCAGGCGGCGGAAACATACACCATTGACGGAAGCGAGGTTACAATAGACGATGACCGTTCATTTGATGTATCATCTAAAAGTATTGCCATAAGCAAAGCCGGAACATATTATATTACCGGCACATCGACGCTCAAAACTAAGGTGATTACCGTAACTGCGGAAAACGAAGAGGATGAAATAACGGTTTTGCTGGACAACGTGAGCATAACAGGCATTGAAAGCAAATCGCCTGTAACCCTTTCCGGAAGCGGTAAGGTCACCTTGATTTTAAAGGGCGAAAACACCCTTGAAAATGTGGGAACAACCACAACAACCGGTCAACCCGGTATCTATAAGGGTGAAAGCGGAACTCTTGTTATAAAGGCGTACGACGGGGATGCAAGTCTGACGGCAACAGGCGGAGGACGTTCCGCAGGTATCGGCGGCAAATATGATTCGGGATACAGAAATGCCGCAAACATTTATATTGAAAGCGGTAAAATTACCGCCGCAGGCACAACCTACGGCGCAGGCATAGGCGGCGGC
>JAJPZT010000020.1:5975-71848 GCA_021204175.1 Clostridiales bacterium
TACGGCGCAGGCATAGGCGGCGGCAATACTAAAGCCGGAAGCGATATATCCATAACAGGGGGTACTGTTACCGCAAAAAGCTACGGTGCAGACGGTATCGGCAGCGGCAAAAAGGGTTCATCGGCAAGCGGTATTGTTATAGACAAGGCTTCTGTTTTGGCTTCTTCAATAGGCTGCGGCCCTGTAAATTCCGACGGCGACAGCGTATATTTATATACAATTCCCGACACTGAAGAGGGCAGCAGCATATATGTTGACGGCAGTGAATTTATATCGGGCGTTGTTCACCACAGCGATGATGACAGCAGTCAGTATCTCTATCTTACATCGGCTTCCAAAAAGGCTGAAATTCCCGACGGCATAGACGAAAAAACAGTTTATTCACTGTCTTATGAAAGCGGCAGCGAGGGTGTTGTTTCGGAGGGAAGCCGGATTGTTACACTTAATAAGGACAATACAGAACTTGAATTGTCTGCTGACACAAATGTTGTGACAGAGGGCATAAGCGTTGTAACAGGTGAAGGCGGTGTGCTTTCGGGAATTAAGGTTGACACAGGTGTTTACGGCGGAGACCCCGAAACGGCGGCTTATCTCGACATAGTGGGAGTTTCCGTTGACGGAGTGTTCTATCAGCTTGAAAACTATTACTATTATGACGAAGCAGAGCAGTATGCATTCTTCCCGGTTTCCGGCGAAACATCCAAAACAAGCCAAAGAGTAAGGGGCGTTGCCGGAACGAAGGAAAGCGCCGACGGCGAAGAGGTTGTATATTATGTAACAAGCGGCTCTGACGGCTTAACAATAAGTGCGGAATAAGGAGGGGACTGTAATGAAGAAAGAATATACAAAACCACAGATTAAAGCTGTAAGAATAAATTCATGCGAGCATATAACAGACCTTAAATCCGGCAATTATAACGCCGCACAGCTTTTATTTAATAAGGAAAAATCAAACGTAATCAATTATTAATTCGGTAAGCATAAACCGAAAACAACGGCAAAGCCCCGTTTTGTGGCAATGCTAATTTAAAAAGGCTCTTCCTGAGAGAATTGTCTCACAGAGGAGCTTTTTTAAGTAAAAAAGATGAAGTTTTTGTTCAAAACGTATAAAATTTTGGTGAAAGTTGAGAAAAAGTTTGTTGGAAATTTTTTAAAAAAAGCTTGCAAAGTTTGGAAAGTGAGTGTATAATGATTAGTGATGTGACATTAAGAGCGTTGATGCGGAGGTTGCGAAGAAATTCGGTTTTCCGCGGAGCAATGTCCTGTTCATTTGAAACCGGGCGAGTAGGTCACTGTACTGTTTTTTCTTAAAACGGGAGAATTGTGCGTTTTTCGTTTTAAGTATAAATCTGTGCAGTCACCACTTGGTCGTACTGTTTTTAAAAAGTGCGAATTAAGGAGGCGACTTTTTTTATGGCAAGTCAGAAAATCAGAATCAATTTGAAGGCTTATGACCACAAGTTAATCGACCAGTCTGCAGCTCTCATCGTTGAGACAGCTAAAAAGACAGGCACTAAGATTTCAGGTCCTATTCCTCTCCCCACGAAGAAGGAAATTATCACCATAATCAGGGCGGTTCATAAGTATAAGGACTCAAGAGAGCAGTTTGAGCTTTCTACTCATAAGAGACTTATTGATATTTTGATGCCTACTGCTAAGACCGTAGACGCATTAACACGTCTTGATCTTCCTGCAGGTGTTGACATTACCATCAAGATGCTTTGATGAAATTGTCTTTATAAAATCCGATTTAATCGGAGGTTATTAAGTTAAGGTTATATATAAGGTAAATAGGTTCTCCTTATATTAACTTAGAATGATTGCTCGGGTTATTTAAGAGTAATCCGCTGTATAGTTTAGGAGGTGCTTTTCTGTATGAAGAAAGCAATAGTTGCCAAGAAAATCGGCATGACGCAGGTTTTCACAGAGGCAGGCTTATTAATTCCCGTTACGGTTTTGGAAGCGGGTCCCTGTGTTGTTACACAGAAGAAAACAGTTGAAACCGACGGCTACGAAGCTTTACAGGTTGGTTTCGGCGATGTAAAGGAAAAGAATGTAAACAAGCCCGACAAGGGTCATTTCGACAAAGCCGGCGTTGCTCCCAAGAAGGTTCTTAAGGAACTTAAGCTTGAAAACTCCGCTGACTACGAGGTAGGCGCAGAAATCAAAGCCGACATCTTCGCTGTAGGCGACCATGTTGACGTAAGCGGCACTTCAAAGGGTCACGGTTATCAGGGCGCAATCAAACGTCACGGAGCTCACAGAGGTCCTATGGCTCACGGCTCTAAATATCACCGTTCACTGGGTTCATTAAGCTCAGGTACTTCACCCGGAAAGGTTAAGAAGGGCAAGAAGATGCCCGGACATATGGGTTCGGTAAACGTAACAGTGCAGAATATTGAGGTTGTCAGAGCTGACGCCGAGAAGAATCTGCTGCTTGTTAAGGGCGCAGTTCCCGGAAGCAAGGGTTCTGTCGTTGTTGTCAGAGAGACAGTTAAGTCTAACTGATAAGGACGAAAGGAGGAATTGTAAATGGCATTAGCAAAAGTTTTAAATATGAACGGAGAAAAAGTCGGTCAGATCGAACTTTCCGACAGTATCTTCGCAGCTGAAATAAATGAACACGTTCTCCATTTGGCTGTTGTTCAGCAGCTTGCCAACAAGCGTCAGGGTACACAGAGTACTCTTACAAGAGCAGAGGTAAGAGGCGGCGGAAAGAAGCCTTGGAGACAGAAGGGTACAGGCAGAGCAAGACAGGGCTCTATTCGTTCACCCCAGTGGAAGGGCGGCGGAGTTGTATTTGCTCCCAAGCCGAGAGATTATTCTTTCAAATTAAACAAAAAGGTTAAGAGACTTGCTCTTAAGAGCGCTCTTACAGCTAAATATAACGATTATAAGGTGTTTGTGCTTGACGAGCTTAAGTTTGACGCTCCTAAGACAAAGGATATGGCTAAGGTTCTTAAGAACATCGGCGCTGAAAAGGCTCTTGTTGTTATAAACGATAACGACAAAAACGTTGTTCTTTCCGCAAGAAACATTGAAGACGTTAAGACGGCTTCAGTCGGCACTATTAACCCCTATGACATTCTCAAGTATGACGCTTTCGTTGTTACAAAGAGCGCAGTTGAGAAGATAGAGGAGGTATACGCATAATGGCTGACATTAAATATTATGACGTTATTTTACGTCCTGTTATCACAGAAAAAACTATGAACGATATGGCTGACAAGAAGTATGCGTTTTATGTTCACACAGACGCTACAAAGAGCCAGATTAAAGAAGCTGTTGAGAAAATGTTTGACGGAGCAAAGGTTGCTTATGTTAACACTATGAACTTAAACGGCAAGGTTAAAAGAAGAGGCTACACCTACGGCAAAACAGCCGCAAGAAAGAAAGCTATCGTTCAGCTCACAGCAGATTCCAAGGAAATCGAAGTATTCCAGGGAATGTAATCAGCAGCAAAATGACACACACGGGTGCGTTGTGTACCCGTTTCCCCATATGAAAGGAGTGTAAGAAATGGGTATTAAGAGATTTAAGCCTTATACACCTTCAAGAAGGCAGATGACCGTTTCGGACTTTTCCGAAATCACTAAATCTACTCCCGAAAAGAGCCTCTGTGTTCATATTAAGAAAACAGCAGGACGTAATGCACAGGGTAAAATAACCGTTCGTCACATCGGCGGCGGCACAAAAAAGAAATACAGAATTGTTGACTTTAAGAGAAACAAGGATAATGTACCTGCAAAGGTAGCAGCTATTGAGTACGATCCTAACAGAACAGCAAACATTGCTTTGCTTTTCTACGCTGACGGCGAAAAGAGATATATTCTCGCTCCCGAGGGACTTAAGGTCGGCGAAACAGTTGAAAGCGGCGAAAAAGCCGAGGTTAAAACAGGAAACGCTCTTCCTATGAGAAAGATCCCCGTAGGTTCCGAAATTCATAACATCGAAATGACTCCCGGAGCAGGCGGAAAGCTTGTAAGAAGCGCAGGCAACGTTGCTCAGCTTATGGCTAAGGAAGGCAGATTTGCTACAGTAAGACTTCCCTCCGGCGAAATGAGACTTTTGCCTATCGACTGTAAGGCTACAATCGGTGCTATAGGCAATCACGAGCACGAGCTTATTAACATCGGTAAAGCAGGTAAGAAGAGACATATGGGTATCAGACCTACTGTCAGAGGTTCTGTTATGAACCCCAATGACCACCCCCACGGCGGCGGCGAGGGCAGAGCGCCTATTGGACGTCCCGGTCCCTGTACACCCTGGGGCAAGCCTGCTCTCGGTTATAAAACAAGAAAGAACAAGGCCGGCGACAAATATATTATCCGCAGAAGAGACAGCTAATGAGGAGGCCGCATAAATGAGCAGATCAATTAAAAAAGGACCTTTTTGCGACGAGCATCTTATGAAAAAGGTCGAGGCTGAAAATGCCGCTAATACAAAGAATGTTATTAAAACATGGTCACGCCGTTCAACAATCTTCCCCAATATGATCGGTCACACAATCGCCGTTCATGACGGAAGAAAGCATGTTCCCGTATATATTACCGAGGATATGATCGGTCACAAGCTTGGCGAGTTTGCTCTTACAAGAACATACAGAGGCCACGGCAAGGACGCAGACAAGAAGTCTAAGGTTAAATGACGCAACAGTTCAGCCGTAGCTGAAAAATTTAAGACCGTGCAGATTTATCTGCAAAGGGCTGAAATTTTACAGATATGAGCGGAACGCCCATTCACTCGAAAACAAGCTGCGTTAAGCAGCTTACAGACTTCGAAGAAGGCTGGGGTTTGCGAGTTAATGGGGCTGAACTGCGATGTATATAATCGTTTTTTGAAAGGAGGGCTTTTTAATGGCCAAAGGACATAGAAGCCAAATCAAAAAGGAAAGAAACGAGCAGAACAGAGAAACAAGGGCTCATGCTCATGCTAAATATGTTCGTCTTTCCAGCACAAAGGCAAAGATTGTTTTAGACCAGATTAAAGGCAAGTCTGTTGGTGAGGCAATGGGTATTCTTGCTTATTCACCCAGATATGCTGCTGATGTTATAGGAAAGGTTCTTAAAAGCGCAGCGGCTAATGCCGAGAATAATATGGAGTTGGACGTTAATAAATTGTATGTTGAGGAGGCAGTTGCAAACCAGGGTCCCACGCTTAAGAGAATTAAGCCCAGAGCTCAGGGCAGAGCCTACAGAATCAACAAGCAGACATCTCACATTTCCATCTATTTGAACGAGAGATAAGGAGGTTTATTAATGGGTCAGAAAGTTAATCCTCACGGACTGAGAGTTGGCGTAATCAAAGGCTGGGATTCCGTTTGGTATGCGGATAAGAAGAATTTTGCCGATTATCTTGTAGAGGACAATAAAATCAGAAAATTTATCAAAAATCAGAACCCTAACTACAACATTTCTGATATTAAGATAGAAAGAACCAGCGACAGAGTTAAAATTACAGTTTACACATCTAAGCCCGGTATCGTAATCGGCGCTAAGGGTGAAAACATTCAGAAGCTTACTGCAAGTGTTCAGAAGCTTACAAGCAAGAAGGTTGTTGTCAATATCGAAGAAATCAAGAGACCCGAGCTTGACAGCCAGCTTGTAGCTGAGGACATCGCTAAGCAGCTTGAAAACAGAGTTACCTTCAGACGTGCTATGAAGCAGGCTATGAACAAGAGCATGAGATTCGGCGCTAAGGGTATTAAAACAACCTGTTCAGGCAGACTGGGCGGAGCAGAAATGGCAAGAATTGAATCTTATCATGACGGTACTATTCCCCTTCAGACATTGAGAGCTGACATTGACTACGGTTTTGCGGAAGCTAACACAACCTACGGCAAGATCGGAGTTAAGGTTTGGATTTATAAGGGTGAGGTTCTCCCCAAAAAGAAGAACGCACCTAAGAAGAACGGAGGCGCTGTATAATGTTAATGCCTAAAAGAGTTAAAAGACGTAAGCAGTTCAGAGGCCGTATGAGAGGAAAGGCTTCAAGAGGCAACGTAATCAGCTACGGCGAATACGGTATTGTTGCTATGGAGCCTGCTTGGATTAAGTCCAACCAGATCGAAGCAGCCAGAGTTGCTATGACAAGATATATTAAGCGTGGCGGACAGGTTTGGATTAAGATTTTCCCCGACAAGCCTGTTACTCAGAAGCCTGCAGGCGTAAGAATGGGTTCAGGAAAGGGTGCTACCGAATATTGGGTAGCAGTTGTTAAGCCCGGCAGAGTTATGTTTGAGATTGCCGGTGTCAGCGAAGAAACAGCTAAAGAAGCTCTTCGTCTCGGTATCCACAAGCTGCCCATTAAGTGTAAAATTGTCAGCAAGGCGGAATTGGAGGTAAACAATGAAAATTAAAGATTATCTCGCAGAATTGAATGACAAGACAGTTGAAGAGCTTAACGCAGCTCTCGTTGATGCCAAGAAAGAACTTTTTAATCTCAGATTTCAGAACGCTACAAACCAGCTTAACAATACTGCAAGAATAAGTCTTGTTAAAAAGAATATAGCAAGGATTAATACTGTTCTTACACAGAAGGCTAAGGCTTGAGAGGAGGTAAATCAGTGGAAAGAAATCTTCGCAAGGTCAGAATAGGTAAGGTAACAAGCGATAAGATGGATAAGACCATTGTTGTTGCTATTGAAAATAATGTAAAGCATCCTTTATATAATAAAATTGTTAAAAAGACCTATAAGCTTAAGGCACACGACGAAAACAACGAGTGCAAGATAGGCGACAAGGTTAAGGTTATGGAAACAAGACCTCTCTCTAAAGACAAGAGATGGAGACTTGTGAGCATAGTTGAAAAGGCTAAATAATTTGGCTTTAAATTGGTTTTATATCCGACTCGAAAGGAGATAACGCTATGATTCAGCAAGAAAGCAGATTGGTAGTTGCTGACAACTCAGGCGCAAAGGAAATTTTGTGTATCAGAGTTATGGGCGGTTCTACCAGAAGATATGCAAATATCGGCGACGTTATAGTTGCGACCGTTAAAGACGCAACACCCGGCGGCGTTGTTAAAAAGGGCGAGGTTGTGAAGGCTGTTGTTGTAAGAACAAAGAAAGGCGCTCACAGACCCGACGGCTCTTATATCAAGTTTGACGAAAACGCAGCCGTTATTATCAAAGACGACAAAAACCCCAGAGGTACACGTATTTTCGGGCCCGTTGCAAGGGAGCTTCGTGAGAAGCAGTTTATGAAGATTGTTTCTCTTGCACCCGAGGTATTATAAGGAGGGCATGCGGAATGAAGTTAAAAAGAGGCGACAAGGTTGTTGTTATTGCAGGCAAGGATAAGGGCAGCAAGGGCAAAATCTTGGTTTGCGACAGAAAAAACAATAAGGTAATTGTAGAAGGCGTTAATAAAGTAACTAAGCACCAGAAACCCGGCAGAGGTACTCAGGGCAGAATTATCGAGAAGGAAGCTCCTATCTCGGCATCCAACGTAATGTATCTTTTAGACGGTAAGGGCGTAAGACTTGGCTATAAGGTTGAGACCGTTGTTGAAGACGGCAAGAACAAGACTGTTAAGACAAGAATTGCAAGACCCAGCGGTGAAGAAATCGATTAATCGAAGGGAGGCAGTTTAAGTGAATGAACTGAAGCAATATTATGAAACTCAGATAGTTGACGCTATGATGCAGAAGTTTTCATATAAAAATAAATTACAGTGCCCTAAGATTGAGAAAATCGTCATCAATATGGGCGTAGGCGAAGGTAAGGAAAACGCAAAGGTTGTTGACAATGCCTGTGGTGATATGGAGAAGATTTCCGGTCAGAAGCCTATAATTACTAAGGCAAGAAAGTCTATCGCTAACTTCAAGCTTCGTGCAGGCGTTCCTATCGGCTGCAAGGTTACATTAAGAGGCGACAAGATGTACAGCTTTGCCAACAGACTTATAAACATTTCTCTTCCCCGTGTAAGAGACTTCAGAGGCGTAAGCGCTGACAGCTTTGACGGCAGAGGAAATTATACCTTAGGCCTTAAAGAACAGATTATGTTCCCTGAGATTGAATATGATAAAATCGATAAAATCAGAGGTATGGATATAGTTTTTGTTACAACGGCAAGAACCGATGAGGAAGCAAGAGAGCTTTTAAGACTTTTCGGTATGCCGTTCAGAAAGTGATTGGGAGGGAAACATAATGGCTAAAACATCACTGAAATTAAAGCAGGCTCGCAAGGCTCGTTTTTCATCTCAGAGCTATACAAGATGCAGAATTTGCGGAAGACCTCACTCAGTTCTTCGTAAATTCGGTATCTGCCGTATCTGCTTCCGTGAGCTGGCTTATAAGGGCCAGATTCCCGGAGTTAAAAAGGCAAGCTGGTAATAATTTTTAAAGGAGGTTTTTTAGATGTCAATGAGCGATCCTATCGCAGATATGCTTACAAGAATAAGAAATGCAAATACTGCAAAGCGCAATACGGTAGACGTACCTTCTTCTAAGATTAAAATGGCTATTGCCGACATTCTTACAAACGAAGGTTATATAAAAGGTTATGAAGTTATTGAAGACGGCGTTAAAAAGACTATGAAGATTACTCTTAAATACGGCGTTGACAAAAACGAAAAGGTTATCTCAGGCATCAAGCGTATTTCTAAGCCGGGCCTTAGAATTTACGCTCCCGCCGACAAGCTCCCCAGAGTTTTAAACGGTTTGGGAATTGCCATTGTTTCAACAAACAAAGGCGTTATAACTGATAAAGAAGCCAGAAAGCTCGGCGTGGGCGGCGAAGTAATCGCCTATGTATGGTAAGCAGGAGGTGCGAATAAATGTCAAGAATAGGAAAGCTTCCGGTAGTCATTCCCGCTGGGGTTGAGGTTAAACTTGACGAAGGCAATGTTCTTACAGTAAAAGGCCCCAAGGGTACTCTTACCAGAACATTTCAGGCAGATATGGCTATAAAGGTTGAAGCAGGTCAGATTGTTGTTGAAAGACCCAACGATCTTAAGAAATATAAATCTCTTCATGGTCTTACAAGAACCCTCATCCACAACATGGTTGTTGGCGTTACTGAAGGCTATAAGAAGGTTCTCGAAATTAACGGCGTAGGCTACAGAGCTGCTAAGTCGGGAAACAAGCTTACTCTCACTTTGGGATATTCTCATCCTGTTGAAATGATTGACCCCGAGGGTATAACCACTACTTTAGACGGCTCCAACAAGATTACTGTTGAGGGTATTGATAAAGAAAAGGTTGGTCAGTATGCAGCCGAAATCAGAACTAAGCGTCCTCCCGAACCTTATAAGGGCAAGGGCATTAAGTATGATTATGAATATATCAGACGCAAGGTCGGTAAAGCAGGTAAATAATCATTAAGAGAATATTTTATAAAGGAGTGAAATTTTATGATTTCCAAGCAGAATCGTAAAACTGCAAGGGTTAAAAGGCACCAGAGAATCCGTAATAAAATTTCAGGTACGCCCGAAACTCCCAGACTTGCAGTATTCAGGTCTAATATGCATATTTATGCACAGATTATAGACGACACAGTAGGAAACACTCTTGTTGCAGCTTCTACTATGGAAGCAGAGATTAAAACATCTCTTGCTCATACAAACGACGTTGAAGCAGCTAAGGCAGTGGGAACAGCTGTTGCTAAGAAGGCTCTTGACAAGGGTATCGACACAGTTGTTTTCGACAGAGGCGGTTTTATCTATCACGGAAAAATCAAGGCTCTGGCAGACGCCGCAAGAGAAGCAGGCTTAAAGTTCTGATGAGGAGGGAAAGTTTTGAATAAGAAAATTGACGCAGCTGCGCTTGACCTCAAGGACACACTTGTAACAATTAAGAGAGTTACAAAGACTGTTAAGGGCGGACGTAATATGAGATTTACCGCACTTATGGTTGTAGGTGACGAACAGGGTCACGTCGGCGTAGGCTTAGGCAAGGCAAAGGAAATTCCCGAAGCTATAAGAAAGGGAAAAGAGGACGCTATGAAGCACCTCATCTATATCGAAAGAAATGAAGACGACAGCCTTTATCATGAAGTTTTGGCAACCTTCGGCGGAGCTAAGGTTCTTATAAAGCCTGCTCCTCAGGGTACAGGTATCATCGCAGGCGGTCCTGCACGTGCGGTTATGGAACTTGCGGGAATTAAGAACGTAAGAACAAAGTCTTTGGGCTCAAACAATAAGCAGAACGTTTGCAATGCTGTTATTGAGGGTCTTAAGTCAGCTACTACTCCCGAAACAGTTGCAAGACTCAGAGGCAAAACCGTAGAGGAAATTTTGGGCTAAGGAGGATTTTAAAATGAAGATTAAAGTTGAACTTGTAAAATCACCTATCGGCGCAATTCCCAAACACAGAAAGACAGTTGAGGCGCTCGGTCTTAAAAAGCTCCATTCTACAAACGAGTTTGAAGACAACGCTGCAGTCAGAGGTATGATTAAGCAGGTATCTTATCTTTTGAAGGTAACAGAAGGCTAATAAAGAAGGAGGTGTATTTTAATGAAGTTAGGTGAATTGAAACCCGCTTCAGGTTCAAATACAGACAATTTCAGAAGAGGCAGAGGTCACGGCTCAGGCAACGGCAAAACAGCCGGCAAGGGTCATAAAGGTCAAAAGGCTCGTTCGGGCGGCGGTGTAAGACCGGGCTTCGAAGGCGGTCAGATGCCTCTTTACAGAAGAATACCCAAGAGGGGCTTTAAGTGTATAAACACTAAAGACATTGTTGCTCTTAATGTATCTCTTCTTAATGAAGTATTTGATGACGGAGCTGTTGTTGATATTGCTGCCTTACAGTCAAAAGGACTTGTAAGTCATCCCAAAGACGGCGTAAAGATTTTGGGAAACGGTGAGCTGACAAAGAAGCTTAATGTAAAGGTTAATTTCTACAGCGCATCTGCGAAAGAAAAAATCGAAGCTGCAGGGGGAAATGCCGAGGTGATTAAATAATGTTTAATACACTTAAAAACGCATTTAAAGTCAAAGAAATCAGAATGAAGATTTTCTATATGCTGGTTGTTCTTCTGATAATTCGTTTCGGCACATATATTCCAGTTCCCGGCATTGACGTTTCTGCTCTTGCAGACGCAGACGTAAGCTCTACTCTTTATTCTTATATCGCCGGCGGAAGCTACGGCACAATATTTGCTATGGGTATCGGACCCTACATCACAGCGTCCATCATTATGCAGCTTTTGACAGTTGCTATACCCAAGTTAGAGCAGATTAACAAAGAAGAGGGCGAAGAAGGCAGAAAGAAAATAAACAGATGGACCAGATACCTTGCTTTGGGTCTGGCTGTTCTTCAGGGCTGCGGACAGATTTATTCAGTTCATAATCTGTTCCTTCAGCAGAACATCTTTGTTTATTTCGTAGCTTTGGTAACAATGGTTACGGGTACAATTTTCGTTATGTGGTTAGGCGAGCTTTTAACAGAAGCAGGCATAGGCAACGGTTCTTCCTTTATCATCTTTGCCAACATTCTGGATAAGCTTGACAATGCGGTTTTGGTACTTTACAACTACGTTTACGGTCAGGGTATTATGGCATGGGTAACAATTATTCTTCTTCTTGTTGTTTTCCTTGCACTTGTAACATTTGTTGTTCTTGTTCAGGACGGTGAAAGAAGAATACCCGTTCAGTATACCAAGAAAATGGTCGGCAGACGTTATGTGGGCGGTCAAAGCTCATATATCCCCATTAAAGTAAATATTGCAGGTGTTATGGCAATAATCTTTGCTATTTCACTTCTGCAGTTCCCTCAGACAATATATCAGTTCTTCCCCACTAATCAGGTTCTTGCCAAGATTGTGAGCATACTTCAAATTCATGCTCCTGTGGGCTGTATACTTTATATTATCCTTATATTCTGCTTTACCTTCTTCTATACTTCCTTTGCATTCAACTCAGTTGAGGTTGCAGACAATATGAAGAAGAGCGGCGGTCTTGTTCCCGGTGTAAGACCCGGCAAGCCCACAGCAGACTATATTCAGGGTATCGTAGACAGAATGTCTCTTATAGGTGCATGCTTCTATGCTGTAATCGCTCTTGCGCCTATCGTTATGCAGTGGGTATTTAAGATTAATGTATCCTTCGGTGGTACAACACTGCTTATCGTTTCGGGCGTTGCTCTTGAACTTATTAAGTCACTTGAAGCACAGCTTGTAATGAGAAATTATAAAGGCTTTTTATCATAAATATAATTAAACGTTATCAGAGCAGATCTTGCTGATGCTATGCAGGCTTCTGCCGCAAAGGAGGAGATTTTTATGAAGCTTATTCTTATAGGCTGCCCCGGTGCGGGCAAAGGAACACAGGCTAAGGTATTGTCAAAACGTTTCGATATTGCACACATATCAACGGGCGACTTATTGAGAGAACAGGTTAAAGCGGAAACTCCTTTGGGGCTTAAGCTTAAATCCATTATGGAAAGCGGCGGTCTTGTGTCTGATGAAATAGTTTCTGAGCTTTTAAAGCAGAGAATCACTCAGGCTGACTGCGAAAAGGGTTATATCCTCGACGGTTATCCCCGAAACGTAAGTCAGGCTGAGGGGCTTTCGGCTATAGTAGGGGAGCTTGATAAGGTAGTTGTTATTGATGTTCCCGACGAAGCTATAATCGAAAGAATGTCAGGCAGAAGAAGCTGTCAGGGCTGCGGGGCTATGTATCACGTTAAGTTTAATCCCCCCAAAGCCGATGGCGTTTGCGACAGCTGCGGAGGAGCGCTTATTCAGAGAAGCGACGACAACAGCGAAACCGTTAAACACAGGCTGGATGTTTTCCATTCTCAGACTGCTCCCGTAATTGATTTTTATGATAAAAGCGGAATTGTTCTTAAAATTGACGGAAACAGACCAATAGACGAGGTTTCCGCTGAAATAATAAAAGAGCTCGAAAAGATTTCTTAATCTTTTTTAGGAGATGAATTTAAGTGTATAGTTTAGGTCAGGCAGTTTATTCAAAAAACGGCAGAGATAAGGGAAAAGCCTTTCTCGTAGTCGGTATAGAGGGTGAATATCTTCTTCTTGCGGACGGAAAGTGCCGAAGGCTTGAAAAGCCCAAGAAAAAGAAGCAAATTCACGTTCAAAGAATTAACAGGGTTGACCTTGACGTAAAGGAAAAGCTTGAGAAGGAAGAATATCTTCTTGACGCTGACTTAAGGAAGGCTCTTAAAAGATTGGGATTAGATCAGTAGGCAGGAAAGTTTGGTTAATAGGAGGTGTTAGCCTTGTCAAAGAGTGATTTGCTGGAGCTTAGCGGAACGGTTATCGAAAAGCTGCCCAACGCTATGTTTCTTGTTGAGCTTGAAAACAAGCTCACCATTACTGCTCATATTTCAGGTAAACTCAGGATGAATTATATAAGGATCATACCCGGAGATAAGGTTAAAGTGGAGATGTCACCTTATGATTTAACTAAAGGCAGGATTACCTGGAGAAATAAATAATTGAAGGAGTGATTTAAATGAAGGTAAGACCATCAGTTAAGCCCATGTGTGAAAAGTGCAGAATCATAAGAAGAAAAGGCTCTGTAAGAGTAATCTGTTCAAACCCCAAGCATAAGCAGAAGCAGGGCTGATTTATAAAGCTTAAAAATTTTTAGTTATTATGGTTAAAAGGGGGCAGTACCCCCGAAGACCCGAATTTTGAAAACCTTAAAAAAGGTATAAGTTGTTTTTAAATTAAACAGGAGGTGCGAATTAATGGCTCGTATAGCGGGTGTTGATTTACCAAGAGAAAAAAGAGTTGAAATCGGTCTTACCTACATTTACGGAATAGGCCGTTCAAGAAGCAATAAAATATTGGCTGCCGCAGACGTAAACCCCGACACAAGAGTTAGGGACTTGTCTGATGACGAGGTAGCAAGAATTTCCGACGTTATAGCTAAAGACGAAGAACATCATGTAGAGGGTGACCTTCGCCGTCAGATCGCTCTTAACATTAAGAGACTTACTGAAATAGGCTGCTACAGAGGTATTCGTCACAGAAGAGGACTTCCCGTTAGAGGACAGAAGACTAAGACAAATGCGAGAACACGCAAGGGTCCCAAGCGTACTGTTGCTAACAAGAAGAAATAATCTTTAGGAGGTTTTGAAAAATGGCTAAGAAAACAGCTAAAAGGACAGTCCGCCGCCGCCGTGACAAGAAATTTGTTGAGCGCGGACAGGTGCATATCCAGTCAAGCTTTAATAATACAATCGTTACCATAACAGATGCCGCAGGCAATGCTCTTTCATGGGCTTCAGCAGGCGAGCTGGGCTTCAGAGGTTCAAGAAAGTCTACTCCCTACGCTGCTCAAATGGCTGCTGAGAAGGCTGCTAAGGCTGCTAAAGACTACGGTCTTAAAACAGTTGAGGTTTTCGTAAAGGGTCCCGGTTCGGGAAGAGAAGCAGCTATCAGAGCGCTTCAGGCATGCGACCTTTCGGTTACACTTATTAAGGATGTAACTCCCGTTCCCCATAACGGATGCAGACCGCCTAAGCGCAGAAGAGTTTAATAAGGAGGTAATTATAAGATGGCTAGAGAAAGAGGCCCTATTGTTAAAAGATGCCGTTATCTCGGCATTGAACCAAGCTACCTCGGTTCTACTAAGAAGCTTGGCAAACGTAAAAGAAATATGCGTAAGCTTTCCGAATACGGTGTTCAGTTAAAGGAAAAGCAGAAGCTTAAATTTATATACGGTGTTCTTGAAAGACCTTTCAGAATTTACTATGACAAGGCTGATAAAATGCAGGGTATCACAGGTGAAAACCTTCTTAAGCTTTTGGAGCTTCGTCTTGACAACGTAGTTTATCGTTTGGGCTTAGGCAGAACAAGACGTGAAGCAAGACAGATCGTCCGTCACAACCTTATTACAGTAAACGGCAAGAAGGCTAATATTCCTTCAATTCAGCTTAAGGTAGGAGACGTTGTAGCCGTTAAAGAAAGCAAGAAAAATCTTACAAGATTTCAGCTTGTTCTCGACTCAACTCATTCAAGAATAGTTCCTGCATGGCTTGAGGCAGACAGAGACAGCCTTTCCGGTAAGGTTGCTGCACTTCCCGAAAGAGAGCAGCTTGACTTCCCCATTAACGAGACTCTTATTGTCGAGTTGTATTCTAAGTAATAATTTTCTTCATTACATTTTTTTAAGGAGGTTCGCCATATGTTTGAATTTGAAAAGCCTCGCATTGATATAGCTGAAATTTCTCCCGACGGCAAATACGGCAGATTTGTTGTTGAGCCGTTGGAGAGAGGCTATGGTATTACACTTGGCAATTCTTTAAGAAGAATATTTCTTTCTTCACTGCCCGGCGCAGCAGTCAGCAGTGTTAAGTTTGACAATGTTCTTCATGAGTTTTCCACAATTCCCGGGGTTAAGGAGGACGTTACCGAAATTATTCTTAACCTTAAGAATTTGGCTATAAAGAATACAAGCGACAGTCCGGAGCCTAAAATTGCATATATCGATTTTGTGGGTGAGGGAGAAATCAAAGCAGGAGATATTAAGGTAGATCAAGATGTGGAAATTGTTAATCCCGACCTGCATATTGCTACCTTAAGCGGCGGCGCCGACAGCAAGCTCTTCATTGAACTTACCATAACAAAGGGCCGCGGCTATGTGGATGCAACTAAAAATAAAAAGTCCGAACAGTCTATTAGGATAATTCCCGTTGATGCGCTCTATACTCCCGTTACAAGAGTTAATTTTGCCGTAGATGACACCCGTGTAGGGCAGGTTACCGATTATGATAAGCTGACCCTTGAGGTTTGGACAAACGGCACAATTACCCCCGATGACGCTGTCAGCCTAGGAGCAAAAATTTTGAGCGAACATTTTAATCTGTTTATTGACCTTTCAGATAATGCAAAGAACACAGAAATTCTTGTTGAGAAGGAAGAGGGCAAGAAGGAGAAGGTTCTGGAGCTTACCATTGAGGAGCTTGACCTTACCGTCAGGTCTTATAACTGTCTTAAGAGGGCGGGTATAAACACTGTTGACGACCTTGCCAAAAAAACAGAGGAAGATATGATGAAAGTGCGAAACCTTGGACGCAAGTCTTTGGAAGAAGTGCTTAATAAGCTTGCCGAACTGGGACTTTCCCTTAGCCCCGGTGAGGACTAAAGATATTTTTTAAGGAGGTTCAGAAAATGGCCGGATATAGAAAACTTGGACGTACATCAAGCCAGCGTAAAGCTCTTTTACGTAATCAGGTTACAAACCTGTTATATCACGGAAAAATAAAGACAACTGAGTGTAAGGCTAAAGAAGTTAAGAAAATCGCCGAAAAGCTCATTACTATTGCTAAGAAGGAATATAACAACTTCGATAAGGTTGAGGTTACAACAAAGGTTGCTAAGAAGGACGCTTCTGGCAAGAGAGTTAAAGAGGTTGTTAACGGCAAGAAGGTTACTGTTTTCGAAGATGTAACTAAGGAAATCCAGAAGGATAAGCCTTCAAGACTTAATGCAAGAAGAAAAATTCTTGCTTATCTCTACCCCGTTACAGAAAAGCCCGCTAACGGCAGAAAGGTCAGAAGCAACACAAAGTCTGTTGATATGGCTGCAAAGCTTTTCAACGAAATCGGACCTAAGTATGCCGACAGAAACGGCGGTTATACAAGAATTATTAAGCTCGGCGCACGTAAAGGCGACGGAGCAGAAGAAGTTATTCTTGAGCTTGTTTAATTAAATAAAATAGGTTTTAATGAGGCTGTCAGAGCATTTGGCTTTTGACAGTCTCTTTTGCGTTCATATTAAGCCGCAAATTCTATTATTATATATAAAAGACATTTTCGGAGTGAATTAATTGGACTATGTTGATGTAATAATTAAATGCAGCGGTGACTTTAATGATATTCTTAAAAAATACAATATTAAGGGTGAAGATTTGTCAGAGGGTTTCGGGGTTGTGGTTATTCCCTACGGCAGATTAGGAGAGCTTGCCTATGACAGTCAGGTGGAATATTTAGAGCCTGCCAGAAATTTGGAATATATGCTTGAATCGGCAGCCGATGAAAGCTGTATAACAAGCGTCAGAGAGGGCATTGACGGCTATGAGGGGCTTGAAGGTCAGGGAGTGATTTTAGGAGTTATAGATTCGGGAATAGATTTTGCTCACAAAGACTTTTTGGATGAACAGGGAAACAGCAGAATTTTATATATTTGGGATTTGTCCGATGAAAGTGAAAGACTTTCCGGCAGTCTCAACACAGGCAGAGAATATAACAATGCAGAAATAAATGAGATTTTGCGTGCAGCCGACGGGAGTTTAAGCTCAGCCGACCCTTTGGGTCACGGAACAGCCGTTGCCGGAGCTATGGGAGGAAACGGAGCCGAAAGCGGCGGAAGGTTCGTCGGAGCTGCGCCTAAGGGAGAATTTGTTTTCGTAAAGCTGGGTATAAGCAGACCGATTGTAACCGTTGACATAATGAGAGGAATAAACTATATTGCCCGAAAGTCAAGGGAGCTTTCTATGCCGGCGGTTATAAACATTTCCTACGGAACAAGCAACGGCTCACACAAGGGCAGTTCTCTTTTTGAAGCCTATATAAACAGTGTCGCTGACACGGGGATGCTTGTGATTGCCGCTGCTGCAGGGAACGAGGGGGACGCAGCCCACCACTTCAGAGGAAAGGCTCAAAACGGCGAAAATCTAGAGGTGAAGTTTAATGTTTCCTCCGAGCTTGCTTATGTTTATTTGTCTCTGTGGAAGGATTTTGTAGATAAGGTCAATTACGAGCTTGTGTCTCCAACAGGGGAAGTCTCGGAAACAGTCAAATATGACGAAGCTTATTTCAGAGGACAGGTAAGCGGGGTTAGGGTAGGAGTGGACATAGGCAGACCCTCACCTTATTCATTCCGGCAGGAGGTCTTTATATTTTTGGGTAATGCCAACGGAACAGAAGCCCTGCCGCAAGGTCAGTGGACGCTCAGAATGACAGGAGTTGATGTTGTAAACGGCTTTTTTGACGTGTGGCTGCCCACAAATGCGATTTCGGGAGAAGAGACATTCTTCTACGGCTCAGACAGGGAAATAACCGTGACCTTGCCGGGGACTGCAATTAAAGCTTTGACTGTAGGAGCGTTTAACGGTGAAACAGGTGAAGCGGCTGATTTTTCGGGTATAGGCTTTAACGCTGACGACGTGGTTAAGCCGGATATTTTAGCTCTGGGAGTAGGGGTTGTTGCACCTAAAAGCGGCGGAGGCTATGACAGCTATTCCGGAACAAGCTTAGCCTCGCCAATTGCCGCCGGGGCAGCGGCTCTTTTAATAGAGTGGGGCGTGCTGCGGGGCAACGACCCATTTATGTACGGTCAGCGGCTGAAGGCTTTTTTGAGAATGGGGGCAATAAGAGACGAGGGCAGAGCATACCCTAACAGCCGATACGGTTACGGACGTTTATGCCTTAAAAACTCAATTGAAGAGGCAGCAAGATATGAAAGATTTGACTTAAGCATTGTTTTCGGAGAATAAAAAAAGGCACAATTCTGCACCCTTTAACAATTCCTATTTAAGAGAATTTGCTTTGTCTCTTTCCATTGTTTCTTTAATTGCCCTTTTAATAAAGGCGTTAACGCTTTCGGTCTTGCTTTCGGCGTGGGCTCTTATGATGTCCCTTTCGCCTTTTTTGACCCTGACCTTAATTTCGTCATAATTCTTTTTCATATATTTGCTTACAGCCTTCTGCTGTGCCTTTGATACTGCCATATTATTATCACCTCTTGACATTTAGAGGATTATATGTTATTATAAAAGCACAAGAGGGAATAAACAAGGCTTTTGTTGCCCCTTACAAATTAGTTAGTTAATTTAACCGCCTAAAGTTGACTGCTCGGGGCGGTTAATCTTTTATAAGTATAATTATAATAATAAGCAGAGTTAAAAATATAATTGCTTCTGTCATTATAACCTACCCCCTTTCGTACATTCAAAAGTCATAAGCTTAATCAATCATAAGCAATCACCCTTTCATATACAAAAAACAGGGGCAAACAAACCGCCTTGTTGTATTCCGTTGTGCAGGCTTCAAAAATAAATTTCAAAGCTTAAAATGTATTATATCACGATTTAATATCGGGGACAATATTCAAATTTACCAAATATTGATGACGATATTTGTATATCTTTAACATATATCAATATCTATGTTTATCGGCACGTTTTATAGTATTTTTCATCTAATTTCACTTGAAATATATCGCTTAAGTGGTATAATATAAAATAGTGTTTTCAGAAAAATTTAGGTTAAGGAGTGAATAACTTTGATTGAAATAAAAAATCTGACTAAAAGATTTGGGAAGATTACCGCTGTTGACAACATAAGCTTTACTGTTAATGACGGCGAAATTGTGGGCTTTTTGGGGCCTAACGGCGCAGGAAAATCCACCACTATGAATATGATGACAGGCTTTATTTCCTCAACAGAGGGAAGCGTCACCATTGACGGCTATGATATTTTGGAAGAGCCTGAAAAGGCTAAAAAACGTATAGGCTATCTGCCGGAAATTCCACCTGTCTACCCCGATATGACAGTCAGCGAATATCTTGACTTTGTCTGCGACCTTAAAAAGGTGAAAAAAAGCGAAAGAAAGGAAATGCTCCGGGAGATTTTGGAAAATGTAAGGCTTGTTGAGGTAAAGGACAGGCTCATCAAAAACCTTTCAAAGGGCTATCGCCAGAGGGTGGGGCTTGCCCAGGCTCTTGTAGGCAGACCGGGAACACTTATTTTGGACGAGCCCACCGTAGGTCTTGACCCCAGACAGGTTTTGGAAATGAGAGACGTAATTAAGACTTTGGGCGAAAAGCACACAGTTATTTTAAGCTCTCATATTTTGCAGGAGGTCAGTGCAGTCTGCAGCAGAGTTATTATTATAAATAAGGGCAAAATCGTTGCTAACGGAGACAGCAGCGACCTTTCGGATGCAGCTGTGGGCAGCAAGCTTTCCTTAGAGATTAAGGGCGAAAAAGAGGCTGTTGAACAGGCTTTCTCAGACCTTGAATACATCGAAAGCCTTGAAATTTCGGAAAAGGGCGAAAATTTAGAGGTTAAGCTCAGCAGTGCGGAAGGGGTCGACATAAGAGAAGCAGTTTTCAAGACCTGTGCCGAAAAGGGGCTTGCGGTTTTGGAAATGAAGAACGACGACTTAAGCCTTGAAGAAATATTTATGCGTGCAGTCAGCGGAAGCGACGAGGAAGCGGCTCTTGAAAAGGAAAGACAGGCTATTTCCGCAGAGACACAGGCTCAGGCTGAAGCTGAGACTGAGACAGAAGAAGCGGAAGCCCCTGAAGAAGGCTTTGACTATATTGCCGACAGTGCCGAAATAATTACTGCTGAAGCTGACGAAGCCGAAAACGCTGAAGAAGAGGAAGAAACGGAGGGCGATTTGAAATGACGGCTGTTTTTAAAAAAGAAATAAGAACATATTTCAACACTTTAACAGGCTATGTATTTCTGGGCTTTTTTGTTGCCATAACGGGAATATATTTCCTTATTAATAATATGAGCACCGGAGACTTAAACTACGCAAGCACTCTTGCGGGCTCTCTTATGTTGTTTTGGATACTTATACCCATTCTTACAATGAGACTTTTTGCTGAAGAAGCAAGGCAGAAGACAGACCAGCTTCTTTTGACCTCACCTGTGGGCGTTTGGGGCATAGTTTTGGGTAAGTTTCTTGCGGCAGGGGTTTTGTTTATTTTCGGCGTAATTATTACGGCGATTTTCCCCTTTATTTTAAGCCGTTTCGGAACTATTGCCATAGCGGAAACCGTTAATGTAATGTTCGGCTACGTGCTTTTGGGGCTTGCTCTTATTGCAGTGGGCATTTATATTTCGTCTCTGACGGATAATCAGATTGTGGCTGCTGCGGCTACCTTTGCGGCGCTTTTCGTTTTGTTTATGATAGACAGCTTTACGGCTGAAATGCCCATAACAGCGGCTTCATCACTTGTTTTCGCCTTTCTGCTTGTTGTTTTGGCGGCGGTTGTTCTCTACTCCTCAGTTAAAAACCTTTGGGCAAGCCTTGTTTTTGCCATTATTTTGGGTTTTGGGGTGTTTGTTGTTTACAGAATAGACCCTTCACTTTTTGACGGTCTTATTTCTAAATTTTTCGGCTGGTTTTCAATGATTGAACGCTTTGAAAACTTCTACTCAGGCGTTTTCTCACTTGCAGACACCGTATATTATTTAAGCTTTGCCTTTGTGTTTATCTATCTTACGGTAAACAGAGTTGAAAAGCGCAGATGGGCTTAAGGAGGAAAAGGGACTATGAAAATATTCAGTGATAAAAGATTTAGATACGGAACATATTCAACCCTTTCGGCTTTGGTGGTTATTGCCATAGCTGTGGTTGTAAACCTTATTGCAGGTAAGATTAATTATAAAAAGGACTTGACCCCCAATGCGGTTTTTGCCATTACTGACGAAACAAAAAGCGTTCTTGACAGTCTTGAACAGGACGTAACGATTTACGCCCTTTATCAGACAGGTCAGGAGGACTCTGTTATAACACAGATTTTGGATCAGTATGACAACGCTTCGGGAAGGATTAAAACAGAGACGAAAGACCCTGTTCTTTACCCCCAGTTTGTTGAAAAATATACCGACGGCGGAAGCGTTTCCACAGGCAGTCTTATTGTTGAAAGCGGCGACAGATATAAGGTTGTGCCCGTTAGTGATTTGTATAATACGGGAACAGACTATCTCACAGGTGAAAGCAAAAACGAGGTAACGGCGGAAGCCAAAATTACAGGGGCTATTCAGTATGTTACAGCTGACAGCCTTCCCGTAATTTATGCCGTAACAGGTCATAACGAAATGACCCTTTCCGACTTAGGCTCAGACCTGGCTGACAAGCTTGAAACAGCCAACATTGAGGTCAGAGAGCTGAACCTTTTTGACGAGGACATTCCCAACGACTGTGCGATTTTAATGCTTACAACGCCTCAGACAGACTATACAGCCGATGAAGCGGAAAAGGTTAAAAAATATTTGGCTGCTGACGGCAGAGCCCTGTTTATGATAGACTATCAATATAACACATTCGAAAATTTAGACAGTATTTTAGCGGATTACGGTCTGTCTTTAAACAACCCCGTTATTTTCGAAGCGGACGCAAACTATCAGTATCAAAACTATCCTACGGCTATTTTGCCGGATATAGCTATTCATGACGCAACGGACGGACTTTCTCAAATAAGGGTTCTCTTCACAACTGCTTACGGAATAACCCAAACAGCCGATAAAAGAGTGGCAACCACTGTTGAGCCCCTTCTTTCGACCTCCTCTTCTGCTTTCGGCAAAAACACAGAGGACGAAACAATAACCATGCAGGAGGGAGACGCACCGGGACCCTTTGACGTAGCGGTAGCGGTTACCGACAGCACATACACCGACACACAGCACATAACCAAGCTTGTGGTCTGCTCAGGCTATTATTATCTTCTCTTTGGTCAGGCTGACGCCCTTGTCAGCGGAGGAAACTCGGACTTTATAGAGGGCTGTATAAAGTGGCTCAATGACAAAACAGACTATGAAAGCGTAAGCATTCGTTCAAAATCATTGGATAACGACACATTCTATACAGACTATGCCCAGTACGAAAGAATTAAATATATCTGCGTAATCATTCTGCCCCTGTTTATAATAGGCTACGGCTTTGTGATTTGGCTTTCAAGGAGGAATAAATAATGAAGAAAAAGCTCCCTGCACTTTTGGGGCTGGCGGTTCTCCTTGTGGTTCTTGCGGCGGTATATTTTCTTTGGGGTTCGGGAGAAGGTGACGAAACCGCCGAGGTCGAAGAGCAGACTGAAGAAAGCCAAAGCTTCAATTTTGTTTTTAACATAGACGAAAACGTAGGTCTTTCACAGGTCAGGGCTGAAAGAATTTCTCTGCCTGAGGGCTGCGGCGTAAGCGAAAGCATTGACGCAGGCGACAAGGAAATGCTTGTGTATTTGGACGGCAGCAGCTGGTATATTAAGGGCTACGAGGACTGCCCCTTAAGTGATAATATGCAGACATATTTGGACGGATTCTATTCTCTTTATGCAAGCACCGAGCTTAAGGAGCATCAGGGGCTTGAAGAATACGGTCTTGCTGAACCCTGTCTTAAGCTTTATGCAGCCTATGATGACGGCTCGGATATGCTTCTTTCCGTAGGAAATCAGACCGCCGACAAGCTTGGCTTTTATGTGAGTGTGTCCGGTTCAGACAGTGTGTTTATAGTTTCCAACTCGAATATTTCAAAGTATTTTTACGGCTTCAATGAGCTTATGGATAAGACACTGCCTACTTTGAATTTGGAGGAAATAACCTTTGCCACTGTTATGAACTTCGAGACTGACGACAGCCTTATTATAACCTATGACACTGACAGCAATGAAAGTTCAGCTGCCGAGGGCAACAACTTAACAACACTTATGCTTAAAAGCCCCGTAAACGGCTTGACGGTTTACCCCTATAATTTAGAGACTACTATCTTAAGCGGCTTTTCTTATCTTAAGCTTTTGGATATTGTTGAAATAAACGCCGAAAATTTGGCTCAGTACGGGCTTGAACAGCCTGTTTATGAGCTGACATTTAAAGACACTGAAAATACATTTTCCCTTGATATAGGCAGCTTAGCCGATGACGAGCATTATTACTGTAAAACACCGGACAGCAATACGGTCTATCTGACCTATAAGGTTGGGGTTGAGCCTGCTGTAAACTATAATATTTATGAGTTTACTGAGAGGTTTGTAAACCTTCAATACCGCAGAAATGTGGAAAGTGTAAATATAAGCGTTTTAAACGGTGAGGAATATGTTCTTGAGTTCGGAGAGGACAATGTCAATAAAGAAGGCGTTGACAACAGAGTGGCAAGCCTTAACGGAAGAGAATATGACAGAGTAGATATTTCCGACTTTTATCAGCTTTTAACAGGCATAACTTTTGAAAGAATTGAAGAAAACGCCGCAGTAGAGGGCGAAGCCGCCCTTGTTATAAGCTATAAGCTTCTTGACGGAACGGAAAGCACGGACAGATATTACAATTGCGACTCAAATTATTATATAGTTGAGAAAAACGGCGGAAACACAGGCTTTGTGGTAAGTAAAAGCTATTTAAGCAGAATGCTTGATATGGCAGCCACTTTATCTCAAGAAGAATAAAAATAAGAACAGCCCCGACTTTATTGCCGAGGCTGTTTTTGTATGATTTATATTATTGTTATTATTAAAAACCGGAGCGTTTGGGATTGATTATATCAAGCCTTCCGGGACGTGAAAAAGGATTGTCGTTTGTGGCAGCGGTTTCTCTGCGGCTTTCCTCTTCCTCAAGCTTTTTAAAGGGGTTGGAATAATCCTTTTTAACAGCAGCCTGCTGAACAGGGTGATATTTAACCGTGTTCTGCGGTGCTGCAGGCGCAATGGTATCATCGATTAAGCCCGTAGCCACAACGGTAACCTTAACCTGTGCATCTTTAGTGTCAGACGACCTTGAAGTACCGAAAATAACCTCAGCTTCGGGGTCAAGAAGCTCACTGATTGAGTCAACGGCGTTAGCCACGTCAACCATAGAAATGTCTCCTGAGTAGCTAATGTTTATAAGAACGCTCTTAGCTCCGTCAATAGAGGTCTCCAAAAGAGGACTCTTTATTGCAAACTGAGCCGCATCCATTACATTGTCTGCCGAGCCTACGCCCATAAGAGCGAAGCCTCTGTTTTCCGTCATAACGGTTCTTACGTCCGCAAAGTCAAGGTTGATTTCACCGGGACGTGCAATAAGGTCAGATATACCTATTACGCCCTGAACAAGAACGCTGTCAGCCAGCTTAAAGGCGTCTTTAATGCTTGTTTTCTGGTCGGCTGTTTCAATAAGCTTTTGATTGGGAATTACAATAAGTGTGTCTACGTTTGCCTTAAGGTTTTCAATTCCCTGAAGGGCAAACTTCATACGCTTTCTTCCCTCAAAAAGGAAAGGCTTGGTAACAACGCCTACTGTGAGAACACCAAGCTCCTTTGCGATTGAAGCCACAACGGGGGCTGCTCCGGTGCCTGTTCCGCCGCCCATACCGGCAGTAATAAACGCCATATCCACATCAGTCATTGCAGCATAAATTTCTTCCTTGGTTTCTTTGGCAGCCTCTGCTCCAACCTCGGGTCTGCCTCCTGCGCCTAAGCCCTTTGTGCTTTTAGGACCTATAGCAATTTTAACCTTTGAAAGGTTATCGGCGAGAGCCTGCTTATCGGTGTTGACTGCAACAAACTCAATTCTGTCATCGGCTCCTGTTTCAATCATTCTGGTGACGGCGTTTCCGCCTGCTCCGCCTACGCCGAAAACCACTATTCTTGCGTTTTCGCTTCTGTTTACTTCATTAACAACATCTATCAACGGTATCCCTCCAAGTATATTTTTTCATCTTCAGCTTCGGTGATTTCCGATTGTTTTCAATACACGCTTATTTTATTATACTACATTTCAATAAAGATTTCCATAGTTATTTTAAATAAATTTTAAAAAATGTCAAGAGTTTTTACAAAAATTTATGATTATTTAAGTTTTAAGCTTAAAACTGGGGTTATTTGACGTGTCTGAAATGTCCAAAGTGCCTGCTTCCGAGGAGTCAAGCTGCTTCAGAATTTCGTTCAGTGTTGCTATTTTGGTGTGGGCGTTGTCTATGTTTCCGAAAACCACATCTATTTTGTCTATGTAAAGATGTATGTCGTCCGGGTTAGACACGTCAAGCTTAACCACAACGTCGTTTAAATCATAGGCGTCAATAAGCTTTGAAATCTGCACAACATAGTCAAGAGAATATCCGTTTGTGACGGACAAAACCTCGCCCAGTGTAAAGCTGTCGAACTTAAGCCCCAAAACAACAGGGTGTGAAGCGTCTGTTTCCTTCTGAATGTCTATAACCCGACCGTCAATATCTATGTAAAGGTAGCTGCCCATATAAGGCACATAACTGCGGACACGTCTTTCCTCAATTGTAATCAGCAGTGTAGAGGGCAGCTTTTTGGATATTTTAGCCGACTTTATATAGTTGCTCGATTTCAGGCGTGAAACAACGGCTGAAGAAGGGTAGGTAAATATATTTCTGCCTACGCCGTCAATTTCGCCCAGCTCAAAAATTTCTTCATTGGAAAGCTGAGAATTGCCCACAATCTGAATTTCTTGAATTTCAAAAACAGGACTTATGAGAGCGGCTATTACAAGCAGAAAAAACAGAACTATTAAAACCGCCAGCATAAATTTTTTCCTTTGTGTCATAACATCATTTCCTTTCCCCTTTACTATTTTAAGATATTTCTCTTAAAATGTCTATATTTTTTTTATAAAATCTCAATATTTCCTCCCAAAGACGTAATCTTTTGAATAAGCCCCTCATATCCTCTGAAAATATGATGAGGATTATGAATTTCGCTTGTTCCTTCTGCAGCAAGTGCCGCAATAACAAGGGCTGCTCCGCCTCTTAGGTCGAAGGCTGTAAGCTTTGCCCCTTTAAGCGAATTAACACCGTTTATAATAAAGCTTCTGTTTTTCTCAGTTATTTCAGCCCCTGTTTTTATAAGCTCCGGAATGTGGCGGTTACGGGCTTCGAAAACGGTTTCTGTCACGACACTTTTTCCCTGAGCCAAAGACAGCAAGGCGCAGATTTGGGGCTGTAAGTCTGTGGGGAAGCCGGGGTAAGGGGCTGTTGTTAATCCATCAACAGCATTGAGCCTCTGAGGTGCTTTTAGAAATACGGCGTTGTGTTCTTCCGTTAGAATACAGCCTGTTTTCTTAAGCACGTCTCCGATTATACCAAGCTCGGAAATGGTTATGCCCTTTATTGTGATTTCTCCTTTTGTTGCTGCTGCGGCGCAGAGATAGGTTGCGGCTTCTATTCTGTCGGGAATTACCCTTGCCTGTGCAGAATGAAGCCGATTTACTCCTTCAATTTCAACTTTGTTTTCATAAAAGCTTATTTTCCCTCCGCATAGATTTAGAAAATCTGCAAGGGCAAGAGTTTCAGGCTCTTTTGAGGGGTTTGTTATTACGGTTGTACCTTTGGCAAGACAGGCGGCAGCCATAAGGCTTTGGGTTGCTCCCACACTGGGAAAGGGCAGATTTATTTTCACTCCCTTAAGACTGCCCTTAAGGGTTATTTTTCCCCTTTCTTCAATAACCTCCGCACCCATAGCCTTAAAGCCCTTAATGTGCAGGTCTATGGGGCGTTTTCCCAAAACACAGCCCCCGGGCTCATAAAAGCCGACGCAGCCGAAACGAGCCAAAAGAGGACCGCAGAAGGTTATGCTTGAACGCATTTTTTCACAAAGCCTTTGGGGTATTCTGGTTAAGTTAAGACCGGAACAATCAATTGTCAGCATGTTTTTGTCAAATTCGGCACATCCTCCCAAAGCCTTTATAATCTCCGCCGATGTTTCTGCGTCTGCTATTCGAGGGCAGTTTGTAAGCGTGACCCTTCCGTTTATCAAAACAGAAGCGGCTGTCATAGGCAGTACGGCGTTTTTTGCGCCTGAAGCATAAATTTCGCCCCTTAAGGGCGTACCGCCTTTAATTCTCAATACGGGCATAGGCGCAGACTCCTTTTTTAAAGCATATTGATATAATATGACTGTTTTCTGCTTTGTGTTAAAAATCTTTGAAAATATTTGAAATGTTTAAACATATATGATATAATTCTTTATAACTGTTTATTAAGACTGAGATGATGAAGATAATTTTTACTTGGGAGGAATTGACGTGATTAAAAAGGTAGGAATTGTGGGCTTCGGTGCTTTGGGAATATTGTTCGGCTCATATTTAAGCGATAAAATGGGAAAGGAAAATTTTTTCGTTATTGCCGATGAGGAAAGAGTTAAAAGATATAAGGAAAAGGGAATTTATAAAAACGGCGTTTTGTGTGATATGAACTATGTTTCGCCGGGGGAAAATTCCCATAAGGTTGACCTTATGCTTTTCGGTGTAAAATATTCCGCTATGGGAGAGGCTCTTAAGCTTGCTGAGGGCTTCGTTCACTCAAAGACGATTTTCGTTTCCCTTCTTAACGGCATAGCCAGCGAAGAGGACATTGCAGAAAAATTCGGCTCTGAAAACGTGGTTTATTCCACAGCCCAGTGTATGGACTCCCTTAAGGTTGACAATGCCATAACCTACAGAGATATGGGCTTTTTGAACTTCGGCAGGGTTGGCTCGATAGGCAGTGACGAAAATATAGCCGCCTTAAAGGAATTTTTCGACAGAACTGCCTTCCCCTATAAAATGCCGGAGGATATGTCTAAAAATCTTTGGGGAAAGCTTCTTTTAAACACAGGCTGTAATCAGGCTGCGGCGGTTTTCGACTGCTGCTTTGACGTGCTTCAGAAAGAGGGCAGACCCAGAGAGGTTATGATCGGGGCTATGAGAGAGGTTATGGAGGTTGGTCAAGCCGAGGGCATAAACCTTGACGAGGGAGACGTTGAATATTGGGTTAAGGTTCTTGACGGGCTTAACCCGAAGGGTATGCCGTCATTAAGACAGGACGTTTTAAACAGGAGAAAAACAGAGGTTGAGCTTTTTTCGGGCACAATAAACAGGCTTGGTAAGAAGCACAATATAAAAACACCTTATAATGAATTTTTATATGCAGAGATAAAAAAGATAGAAGAAAACTATTAAAAGAGGTTGGCTATGTATTTAAAACAGCTTGAAATGCAGGGGTTTAAATCGTTCCCCGAAAAAATAAGACTTAAATTCACAAGGGGAATAACTGCGGTTGTAGGGCCTAACGGCAGCGGAAAAAGCAACGTTGCAGACGCTGTCCGCTGGGTTTTGGGCGAAGCCGGGGCAAAAAATCTCCGCGGGCAGAAAATGGAGGATGTAATTTTCGCCGGAACTCAAAACAGAAAGCCTTTGGGCTTTGCGGAGGTCTCTCTTGTTATTGACAATGAAGACAAGAAGCTTAATATAGACTTTGCGGAGGTTACTGTTACAAGACGGCTCTACCGCTCAGGTGAAAGCGCATATCTCATAAACGGCGCAGTCTGCCGAAGAAAGGACATTTTAGAGCTGTTTATGGATACGGGCGTAGGCAAAGAGGGCTATTCTATTGTAGGTCAGGGCAGAATTGACGAGATTTTGTCAGCCAAAAGCGAAGACAGGCGAGCCCTTTTTGAAGAAGCCGCCGGAATTGTCAAATTCAAAAACAGACGAAACGAAGCGGCTAAAAAGCTTGAAAATGAAAGGGCAAATCTTCTCAGAGTGGAGGATATAATTTCGGAAACTGAGGGAAGGCTTGAGCCTTTGGAGAAGGCAGCCGAAAAGGCTAAAAAATATTTAAAGCTTTCAGAGGAGCTTAAAGAAACGGATATAAGCATATTCGTTTTAGACGTTAAAAAATATGAAGCCCAAATCGAAAAGCTTTCGGAAGCGGCTGAAACTCTTCAGACACAAATCGAAGAGACGGAAAAGAAGCTTAATGAAACCGAGGGCAAAAAAAGCCTTAAAAAGGAAAACTCCGAAAGGCTCAACAGTGATATTGAAAAGCTGAACGAAGAAATAACAGAGCTTAAGGTGGGCTATAACGACAAATTAGGTGAAATCAAGCTTTTAACAGCGGAGCGTGAACACAGACTTCAGCAGACTGCCAAAATGGCTGAAAACCGAAAAGCGGCTTTAAAATCAATAGAAGAGAAAACCAAAGAGCTTGAAGCTGTTGAAACAAGGAGCAGGCTTTCACTGACAGCCCTTGAGGGCATAAACCAAAAGGCAGAGACAGCAGAGGGCGAGGTTAAAGCCCTTCAGGCTGAAATTGCCGAAAAGGAAGCCCTTGCGGAAAAGGTAAACGAAGAGATTTTAGGGGTTATGAAAGGCTCTGCAAACAAAAAGGAAGAAATTGCCAAGCTTTCGGAAAGAATGTCGGGCATTAAAGACAGACGGGCAAAGCTTCTTGAAGAAACAGAGGTCAGCGAGGGTCAGTTAAACCAAAAGGAAGCCCTTTTAGCTTCATTAAATAAGGAAAAGCAGGATATTTTGTCGGCAGTTGACACCCTTGAAAAAAGCCGTCAGGCACTTTTAAGCGAAAGCCGTGACTTAAGCATAAAATCAGAAAGCTTAGAAAAAAAGCAGAAGGAGCTGACCTTCGGCATAAACAATAAAAAGTCCGAAATAAACATACTTTCAGGGCTCGAATCCTCTTATGAGGGCTATTATAACGGCGTTAAAGCCGTTCTGAAAAACAGAAACGGACTTAAGGGGATTTGCGGCGCAGTAGGCGAGCTTATTTCCGTAAACAAGGAATATGAGCTTGCCATAGAGACGGCTTTGGGGGGAGCATTGCAAAACGTAATTGTCGAAAGCGAGGAAACCGCCAAGGAAGCCATTAATTTTCTTAAGAAAACAAAGGGCGGAAGGGCTACCTTTATGCCCTTAACGGCAGTTAAAAAGAGCTTTTCAGGGCTTAATAACGATGTGAGAAGCTTTAAGGGCTTTATTGGCTCCGCTGACGAGCTTGTAAGCTGCGACGAAAAATATTCGGGAGTCATAAAGGGGCTTTTGGGCAGAACAGCCGTTGTTGACACACTTGAAAACGGAATTGCCCTTGCCAAAAAAACAGGCTACTCCGTTAAAACAGTAACCTTAACAGGCGAAATTTTCAACGCCGGCGGCTCTATAACCGGCGGCGCATCCTCACGAAAACAGGGCAGTATTCTTTCACGTAAAAACGATCTTGACAGGCTCAAAGCCGAAAAGACAAGCCTTGAAGCCGACCTTGCCAAAATAAACGACCGTCTTGCGGGTGTTAATTTCAATCTTTCATCGGTTAAAAGAGACATTGAAAGCAACAGAACCGCCTATAACGGCAAAGCCGTAAGACTTGAAAGCATTAAAACCCGTATCGAAAGCGAAGAAAAGCTTTTGAAAGAGGGCAGAGAAAGGCTTGAACGCCAAAACAGCGAGCTTAAAGGCTTGACCGAGGAGGAACAGACCGGGGCAGACCTTTTGGGGGCAGCCGGGAAAGGTCTTTCCGAAAGCGAAGAAAAGCTTGAAGGGCTTAACGAAAGCTTAGGGGTATCCCGTGAAAAGGCTCAGAAGCTCAGGGAAAGCCTTGAAGAAAAGATCAAGAGCCTGACGGCTTTAAGGCTTGAAAGCGAAAGAACAGCCGCAGAACTCCTGTCGCTTGAAAAGGATACAGAGAGACTTAAGGGCGAAATCGAAGGCATTAAGAACGATGAGGAATTGAGCACTCAGAAAAGCGAAAAGCTTGCCGCGGACATTGAAAAAGCGGAAGCTGACAAAAAGCGTCTTGAAGAGGAAGCCCATAGCTTAAGCCTTGAAGCAGACAAAAAAACGGAGACCTATAACGGACTTTTGAAGGAAAGATATGAAATAAACAAGGCTGTTTCCGAAATTGAGGAGGAAATTAAGGACATAAACGATACGCTTCTCAATTTAAACAGACAAAAGACATCGGGAGACGAAAGACTTTCAGCCGTCAGAGAAAAAAGCCGCAGTCTTTATGACAATATGTGGGAAAGCTATGAAATAACCTATCCCGAAGCGGTGAAGCTTTTTAAAGAGGGCTTAAGCCTGAACGACCTTAACAAAAGGGCTAAGGAGCTTAAGGGGCAGATTAAGTCTTTGGGCAGTGTAAACACAGCCGCACCGGAGGAATATGCCGAAACAAAGGAAAGATACGAATTTTTGACATCTCAAAGGGCTGATATTTTAAAGGCGGAACAGGACTTAGCCCAAATCACCGATCAGCTTGAAACAATTATGAAGGACAAGTTCTCCGAGGGCTTTAAGGCTATAAACGAAAGCTTTAAAAAGGTGTTTAAGGAAATGTTCGGCGGCGGAACAGCCTATGTTGCTCTTTCGGACGAAAACGACGTTCTCAATTCGGGAATTGAAATTAACGCCCAGCCCCCGGGAAAGAAGCTTCAGAGTATGCTTCTGCTTTCAGGCGGCGAAAGGGTGCTGACGGCTATGGCTTTGCTTTTTGCAATTTTAAGGCTTAAGCCCTCGCCTTTCTGCATACTTGACGAAATCGAAGCGGCACTTGACGAAGCCAATGTCAGCCGCTACGCCAAATACATAAAGAGCCTTTCAGACACGTCTCAGTTTATAGTTATTACCCACAGAAAAGGCACTATGGTCGAAGCGGATAATCTTTACGGAATAACAATGCAGGAGCAGGGCATTTCGAAAATGGTTTCCGTAAGCCTAAAAGAAGCGGACGCTCTTACAGACTGATAGATTAACAGATTAACAGATTAACAGGAGGAATTAAAAAATGGCATTTTTTAATATTTTCAAAAAGAAAAAAGAAGAGGAAAACGAAAAACCTAAGAACACAGAAGCCGAGATTTTAACGGCTGAGGAAGAAGAAGCACAGGAAGCCCCAGAGGAAGCTGTGACGGAGGAACCCGAAGCAGTCGAAGAAATCAAAGCAGAACCCGAGGTTTCCGATGAGACAACTGCCGAAGAGAATTTTTCAGATAATACAGAAGCAAATTCAGCTGCCGAAGCAGAGGAAAATGAAGCTATGGAAAAGCCTGAAATTCAGGAAGAGCCTGAGCCTAAAAAGGCAAAAGGCGGCTTTTTCTCCAAAATCAAAGCCGGACTTCAAAAAACAAGAGAGAACATTCTTTCGGGCGTTGAACAGGTTTTGAAGGGATTCACAGAAATAGATGATGACCTGTATGACGAGCTTGAAGAGACTCTTATTATGGCGGATATAGGGGTTGAAACCTCACTTGATATAATTGCAAGGGTAAAAGAGGTTGTTAAGAAGGAAAAAATCAAGGACGTAGCTGAGGTCAAAAACGTTATCATCAGAGCTATTTCAGAAATACTTTCGGAGGGAGACGATGAGCTCAGCCTGCCTTCACCCTCTATTATGCTTATAATCGGTGTAAACGGCGTAGGCAAAACCACCACAATCGGCAAGCTTACAAGCTACTATAAAAGCGAGGGCAAGTCGGTAATGTTTGCCGCCGCCGACACATTCAGAGCCGCCGCAATCGACCAGCTTCTTGTTTGGGGCGAAAGAAACAACGTAACCGTCATAAGGCACAGCGAAAATTCCGACCCGGCTGCCGTTGTGTTTGACGCCGCCGCAGCAGCAACAAAAAGAAATATCGACCTTCTTATATGCGATACAGCCGGCAGACTTCACAACAAGAAAAATCTTATGGAAGAGCTTAAGAAAATTTCAAGAGTTATTGAAAGAGAAGCACCTAATGCCCATAAAGAGGTTTTCCTTGTTCTTGATGCAACAACAGGTCAAAACGCCCTTCAGCAGGCGAAGCTTTTCAAGGAGGTCTGCGGCATTACAGGCATTATTTTAACAAAGCTTGACGGAACTGCGAAAGGCGGTATAGTTATTGCAATTAAGAATGAGCTTAAAATCCCTGTTAGGTTTATAGGCGTGGGAGAGGGCATAGACGACTTACGCCCCTTTGAAGCTGAAAGCTTCGCCAGGGCGCTTTTTGAAGAGTAATCAAGTGTTATTTTCGGCTTTTTCCTCAGCCTTAGTGTTCTTTCTGAGCCAAACCTGGGCGGCGGCTTCGGTTAAAATTAAGCCTATGGCTATTGACCCGGCACAGAGTATTGTCTGAAAGAGGTAGTTTACGCCTTCGATTGTGTTTTTCTCCAAAAAAGAAATCATTGTACGGTAAAGACCTATCCCGGGGACTAAGGGCATTATAGCCGGCATTTCATAGGCTGTAACGGGGTTTTTCTGAATAAAGGCGAAAAACTCTGACATAAGGGCGATTATTACACCCCCTAAAACGCAGCCCATAATTTCAGAGTTGACCATATAATTTGACATTATATAATAGGCTATGTAGCCGCAGGCGCCTGTGAGAGCCGAACAGGGCAGGGTCTTGGGAGGGGCATAAAAAACTATGCCGAAAGCAATTGTTGCAAAAAAGGCAACTCCGAAGTGAAATAAAAGCTGTGTCATTTATACCAAGCCTCCTAACATTAAATAAATCTCCAGCACAAGGGCTACACCCACTGCCAAGCTTCCCCCTACAAGAAGCGACTCCGCAAGGCGTGATGTTCCGGCGGAAAGGTTGCCTGCCAAAAAGTCTCTTAAACAAAGCAGAATGGCAATCCCGGGGAAAAAGGGCTTCATACCGCCTACAATAATAGGCTCAAAGAATATTTTATCTGACAAATTGCTTGCAAAAACGGCTATTGCCCCTGTTATTAAGCCTGCCAAAAAGCTTTTTAAAAATACCTTTGCAGGCAGATTTTTGATAAGTACAGCCGCAGCGCCTGAAAGCAGACCGCAGACAAAAGCGGCAATAAGGTCATAAAGCGTAGCCCCGGCAAGAGCGGCAAAGCCTGCGCTGACTGCTCCGCACATAACAAAATAGAGCCAGTCGGGGTAGGGCTTCTTTTGGGGAATTGCCTTTAAATACTCCATAATCTCGGTGTAAGGGCGTTCGTCAGTTTCAAGATTTTTCGCAAATGTGTTTATTTTGCACATATTGCTTATGTTGATTTGGCGGTCTCTTGTCTTTTTAATCTTTGTCTGCTCACCCTTTGTGTTTGAGGTCAAAATTATTACCGTAGGCAGAACAAAGGCTTCGGCGTTTGAAAGTCCCTCTTTTTTGCATATTAACCGGCAGGTCTCTTCAACTCTGTAGGTTTCCGCCGTTGATTTTAAAAGAACCTCTCCTGCCCTGACGGAGATGTTTAATATTTCATGTTCGGAAAGATTTTGCATGGCTGCCTCCTTCATATATTCGGTCGTTGGTTAAAGTCAGTCTAACAAAAGAAAACTGCTCCACCTCTCAGTCAGCTGCGCTGACAGCTCCCCTCAAGGGGAGCCTTTATAGTGATTTATCTATTTTGTTATATTTATTATATACTATAACACTGTTTAATGTCAATATTGCATAAAACAAATTATAAGGCGTGATTATTATGGAAAAGCTTTTAACAACCGAAGGTGTTGTGGAAAATATAATATTTGCCAATGAAGAAAACGGCTACTGCGTCTTTGCCTTAAGCGATGATGAGGGTGAAGGGGCTGACGCCGAGCTTGTCTGCGTGGGAACCCTTCCCGACATTCACGAGGGCGAAAGCATAAGGGTTACAGGCAGCATTATAAACCACCCGTCCTACGGCAGACAGCTGAGTGTTTCCGCCTACGAAAAGACCCTTCCCAAAACCGAAAGAGGAATTGAAAAATATTTGGGAAGCGGCTTAATTAAGGGTATAGGAGCAGGGCTTGCAAAGCGAATTGTCAAAATGTTCGGCGACGAAACCTTTAAAATAATAGAGGAAGAGCCCTTAAGGCTTGCGGAGGTAAAGGGCATAAGCAAGGAAAAGGCTATGACCGTAGGAGCGGTTTTTCACGAACAGGCGGAGCTGAGACGTGTCATTGTCTATCTTGACAAATACGGCATAAGCCCCCTTTACGGTTTAAAAATATTCAAAAAATACGGCGAAAAAAGCATTGACATAGTAGAAAAAAATCCCTACCGCCTTGCAGACGAAATTCAGGGCATAGGCTTTAAAACTGCTGACACAATTGCCTTTAATATGGGGGTTGAGCCTGATTCCTCCTTCAGAATTAAGGCGGGAATTAAATATGTTTTAAATCTTGCCTCCCAAAGCGGTCATACCTATCTGCCCTTGGAAAGCCTTTTGAGAAACACTTCCACTGTGATCGGCGTTTCCGAGGAGCTTATTAAGGACGTAACCGCCGAAATGGGAGCGGAACAAAAGGTTTTCTGCGAAAAAAAGGACGACAAAATAAGGGTTTATCTGAATATATATTATTATGCCGAGAGCTACGCCGCAAGAAAGCTTTTGGAGCTTGACAAAACAGCGGAGAAAATACCATTTGACTTTTGGCAGGATATGAAATATCTTGAAAAGGAATGTTCAATTAAGCTTGCTCCGGAGCAAAAGGCTGCCGTTCAGGCGGCTATGGAAAACGGCGTCTGCGTCATAACCGGCGGTCCCGGTACGGGCAAAACCACCACAATAAACGCCATTATAAAGCTTCTTTCGGCTGAAAATGCAGAGATTGTTTTGGCTGCCCCCACAGGCAGAGCCGCCAAAAGAATGACGGAAACAACAGGGATTGAAGCCCAGACAATCCACAGGCTTCTGGGTACGGGCTTTTTGGCCGAAAACAGCCGTCACCAGACCTTTGAAAAGGACGAGGACAACCCCATTGAGGCTGACGTTGTTATTGTGGACGAATGTTCAATGATTGACCTTATGCTTTTTTACAGCCTTTTGAAAGCTGTTGCTCACGGCACAAGGCTTATTTTGGTAGGAGACTCCTGTCAGCTTCCGTCAGTAGGTGCAGGCAGTGTCCTCAAGGACGTTATATCCTCCGGCTGTGTGAAGATTGCACGCTTAAGCGAGGTTTTCAGACAGGCGGCTCAGTCCGACATTGTTCTTAATGCTCATAAAATCAACAACGGCGAATACCCGGAGCTGGCTAAAAAAAGCAATGACTTTTTCTTCATTAAACGCTTTGACATAAACGACGTTATAAGGGAAATCGTCAGCCTTTCGAAGGATAGGCTTCATAAGTTTTTGAATTGCGACCCCCTTAAAGACATTCAGGTTTTGACCCCTATGAGAAAAAATCCTTTGGGCGTCAATAATCTTAATATAGTGCTGCAAAATGCCTTTAACCCCAAAAGCCCTTTTAAAGCCGAAAAAGAATACAGAGACACTGTTTTCCGAGAGGGCGACAAGGTTATGCAGATAAAAAACAACTACAACATCATATGGCAGATTATGGAAAACGGCGTTGTCACAGCCGAGGGAACAGGGGTTTTTAACGGCGATGAGGGCATAATCAAAAGAATTTCGAGCGGAGAGGAATTTATAGAGGTGGTTTTTGACGAAAACAAATATGTCAAATATGACTTTTCCCAGCTTGACGAGCTTGACCTAAGCTATGCCATTACTATTCACAAGTCACAGGGCAGTGAGTATAAGGCGGTTATAATTCCCGCCTTTAACGGTCCGGCGGCGCTTCTTTCACGAAACCTTCTTTATACTGCCGTAACAAGAGCCAGAGAGCTTTGTGTTATTGTGGGCAACCCCGCAATTCTCAAGAAAATGATAGACAACAACAAAGAGGTAAACAGATATTCTTCACTTTGCGACAGACTGACCGATATGGCGGAGACAATTATATGATTAAGCTTTTCGAAAACATTTTAGATATAATTTACCCCAAAAGCTGCGGACTTTGCGGTGGTCTTTTGGACTTCGGGTCGGGAAATGTTCTCTGCAAAGACTGTAACCGCAGGCTGGAAAAAGCAGACTTTCCTTTCAAAAGCAGCAGCGGGGGCATTTCTCTTTTTCCTTATAGCGGCGAAATAAGAAAACGCATTATTGAGCTTAAATATGACGGAAGAACAGAGCTTTGCTCACTTTTCGGCTTTCTTATGGCCGAAGCCTTTAAAAAATCGGGGCTGACCGCCGATTTTGACGAGGTTTTGGCTGTGCCTGCAAGCAAAAAGGGCTTTAAGGCAAGGGGCTATAACCAGGCGGAGCTTATGGCTCAGGAAGTAGGAAGGTATCTTAATATTCCCACAGGGTCGGAGCTTGTAAGAATTAAGGAGACACTTCCTCAAAATAAGCTTGACCAAAGCAAAAGAGCCGAAAATATAAAGGGAGCTTTCGGGGTCACAGGCGACCTCCGCAATAAGAAAATACTTCTGATTGACGATATTTATACAACGGGCAGTACAATAAACGAGTGTAAAAGAACCTTAATGTCAGCCGGAGCGGAAAGCATATTTTACATAACGGCGGCAAAGACGGTTTTGCATAATGACAATTAACAAAAAACGGACGTTCAACAAATCATTCCCAAGAGCATATATTTTTAACAAATGCTTTTTGGAGTGATTTTTTTGTATTACAAAGGGGCAAGATACAGAAATTATATAAACAGTGAAATAAGAAATTGGCTTAAAGACGGCAGGCTTCAGCCGGAATCGGGTTACGGAGTAAGGGCTTTTGCCGCAGAGACAAATCAAGGTGATGACCTGAGACGTGGAGCAGACAATTTTCAATATTATAAGGAAGAGCAGGCGGAAAGCCCTGTTTCAAACGGACTGGGCGGCTACGTGCCAAACTCGAATGTCCCTATGCCCCCTGAAGGTGAAAAAAGCAGACTGGAGCCCGTAAGCTTTGACGGAGCATACAGTCGTGATATAAGGCTTATGCACCAGCTTTACGGCAGAATTAACGCATTTTTATACCCAATTGTTGTTGAGGTTTTAAACAGCAGAGAATATTCGGGCAGCGACATCTATGACTACGACCAACCACAAAGAGAAAACAGCGGCGGCTCAATAAGAGACAACGAAATCGACAGAGAAAATTTAAACAGAATGATAACCGAGGTTTATAACAAGGCTGTTAAAATGTCAGATGACTATGATGAAATTATGAACGACGATAATGAGCTTCTTGCAGGTGAGAACAGAGAGGAACTGCTCAGAGCGGCAATAGAAAGCCTTATTTTAACGGAAATTTTTCTCTCACGCAGACCATATTACAGAAATACCGCCAAAGCCTACAGATATTTTGAGGGCAGATATGACGGAGTAAACCCGCTATATTGAAATTAAAATTTGATTGTAAAATTTTCACAAAAATTTAATTTTAAAAAGAGGAAAACCATAACTTTTGACGAATATTATAATCAGAAGGATATGAAAGGAAAATCGGTTTTTCATACCCCCGAATTTATATGTCAGGAGTTGATTTTATGCGTTTTAAGTTTATCGGCAAGAATATTACAATATGGGATACTATTAAAGAAAAGGTTGAAGCCAAGGTAGGCAAGCTTGAAAAGCTTCTGCCGGAAGATACCGTTGTTAATGTAGCGGCTTCAAACACAAAGGGCGTCAGCAAGCTTGAAATTACAATTCCTCTCTATAAGAGAATTTTAAGAGCAGAGGTCTCCGACCCCGATATGTATGCGGCAGTTGACCTTGTTGTTGACAAGCTTGAAAGACAGCTTAAAAGATATAAAGGCAGACTTAAAGACAGAGCTAAAAAAGGCGGCAGCTTTGCCGAAGAGCTCGGGCTTGTTCAGGGTGAAGAAGAGACTGTTGACGAAAGCGCAAGAATTTCGAAGGTTAAAAGCTTCCCCATTAAGCCTATGGACCCCGAAGAGGCAGTTATGGAAATGGGTCTTTTGGGGCATACTTTCTATATGTTTATAAATGAGTCAACAGGAGAAACCTGTCTCGTATATAAGAGAGATGACGGAACCTACGGGCTTCTTGAACCTCAGAAATAAATAAAAAATAATTCACAGTGCATAGAGAGGGGGCGGCACGCCGACAGTTGTTCAGGCGGCTGTCCCCTCGGTGTATTATTCTGAAAAATGATAAGAGAGGATGATTTTATGAACGGCAGCGCTATGTATAAGCTCGGCTACGGTCTTTACGTTTTAAGTGCGAGAGATGAAAATAAGGATAACGCCTGTATTATTAACACTGCAATTCAAGTTACAAGCTCTCCAAATCGAATTGCCGTAACCGTAAACAAAAACAACTACACTCACCAAATGATAAAAAACACGGGAGCCTTTAACATTTCCGTAATTTCCGAAAAGGCTGATTTTTCGCTTTTCAAACGCTTCGGCTTTTCAAGCGGCTTAAATACAGACAAGCTTGAAGGCTTTGACGGTTGGCTTCGCGGCTTAAACGGCGTAATTTATGTTACGGAAAACACAAACGCCTATTTAAGCGGAAAGGTTGAAAGAGAAATCGATCTCGGCACTCACACAATGTTTATAGCCGACGTAACGGATGGCGAGGTTCTCTCGGATGTTCCCACAGCCACCTATGACTATTACCACAAAAATATAAAGGAAAAGCCTCCTGTTAATGAAAAGAAAAAGGGCTACAGGTGCAAAATCTGCGGATATGTTTATGAGGGGGACGAGCTTCCTGCCGACTTTGTCTGTCCAATCTGTAAGCACGGCGCAGAGGACTTTGAAAAAATTTAAAAGAATAATAAAAACCGTCCTGTAGCTTAAAAGGCTGTGTGACGGTTTATTTTTGTCTAAAAGCCCTTGATTTAGTAGGTTTTTTGTGATAAACTATGATAGATTTAGTTGTGTTGCCGAAAAAGTACACATTTCCCTAATCTTTGGGGAAATGGCAAAGGAGAATGGTTTTTATGATGATTTCCACAAGGGGGCGTTATGCTCTCAGGGTTATGATTGATTTGGGTGAAAGAGAAGGTCAGGGCTTTGTGGCTCTGAGAGAAATTTCCGAAAGACAGGATATTTCGGAAAAATATTTGGAGTCTATTGTTAAAAGGCTTGTTAAAAACGGTCTTGTTGTGGGGATAAGGGGGAAAAACGGCGGCTATAAGCTTGCCAAAAAGCCCTCTGAATATACAGTGGCTGAAATTTTAACCGCTGCCGAAGAGGTTTTAGCCCCTGTTGCCTGTTTAAGCTGCGGCGAAAACACCTGTGAAAGAGCGGAAAGCTGTAAAACACTGCCTATGTGGAAGGAGCTTCAGGGGGTTATTACCGATTTTTTTGACGGCATTACCCTTCAGGGCTTGATTTCTTCTTAAAACAGGATTATAATGGTTATTAAATTTGTTGATTATTATATAAGGAGTTGAAACATAGTGGAAAAGGAGAAATTTTATATTACTACGCCTATCTATTATCCCAGCGACAAGCTGCACATAGGTCATTCCTACTGCACCGTTGCCACAGACGCAATGGCGAGATATAAGAGGGCGAGAGGCTATGACGTTATGTTCCTTACGGGAACTGATGAGCACGGTCAGAAAATCGAGAGAATTGCCGATGAACATGGCGTAACCCCCAAGGAATACGTTGACGGAATAGTTGAAAGCGTTAAAGAGCTTTGGAAGCTTATGAACATAAGCTATGACAGATATATAAGAACCACCGATGATTATCACGTAAAGGCGGTTCAGAAGATTTTCAAAGCCCTTTACGATAAGGGCGAAATCTATAAAAGCGAATACGAGGGGCTTTACTGCACACCCTGTGAGTCCTTCTTTACGGAAAAGGATCTTGTTGACGGAAAGTGTCCCGACTGCGGCAGACCTGTTGAAAAGGTTAAGGAAGAAAGCTATTTCTTCAGACTTTCCAAATACGGCGACAGAATTATTAAGCTTTTGGAGGAGCATCCCGAATTTTTGGAGCCTGCTTCAAGAAGAAACGAAATGATAAACAACTTCTTAAAGCCCGGTCTTACAGACCTGTGTGTTTCAAGAACCTCCTTTAAGTGGGGCGTTCCCGTTGACTTTGACGAGGGTCATATTGTTTACGTTTGGATTGACGCTCTTTCAAACTATATCACCGCTATGGGCTACGGCTCAGAGGACGACAGCGACTTCAAGAAATACTGGCCCGCCGACGTTCACGTTGTGGGAAAGGAAATTGTACGTTTTCATACTATAATATGGCCTGCTATTCTTATGGCTCTTGATCTGCCTTTGCCCAAAAAGGTTTTCGGTCACGGCTGGCTTATTATAGACGGCGGCAAAATGAGCAAGTCAAAGGGCAATGTGGTTGACCCTGTTGTTTTGTGTGAGAGATACGGCGTTGACGCTATAAGATATTTCCTTTTGAGAGAAATTGCTTTCGGTCAGGACGGAAACTTCACAAACGAAGCCCTTATTAACCGTATTAACTCAGACCTTGCAAACGATTTCGGAAACCTTCTGTCAAGAACAGTAGGTATGATTGACAAATATTTCGGCGGAAAGCTGCCTGCTGAGCAGGAGGAGCACCCCCTTAATGAAGAAATTAAGGCTTTCGCCGAGAAAACCGCCAGTCAGGTTGAAAAATATTATGACGAAATGCTTTTCTCAGACGCACTTAACGAAATTTGGGGCTTCATAAGAAGACTTAATAAATATGTTGACGAAACAGCTCCCTGGGTTCTTGCCAAGGACGAAAGCAAGAAGGGGCTTCTTGCAGGCATTATGTATACTTTGGCAGAGGGCTTAAGAATAATTGGGGTTATGATTGAACCCTGTATGCCCGACACGCCGGGCAAATGCCGTATTCAGTTGGGCATTGAAGGGGCTGAGCTTTCCGCATGGGACAGCATTCACAGCTTCGGACTTCTTAACAGAGAGGTTAATGTAACTAAGGGCGCAGTGATTTTCCCCAGAATTGACGTTAAAAAAGAGCTTGAAGCTATAGAAAAGAGCTCAGGAGCAGACAAGAAGACCGAAAAGGAAGCTAAAAAAGCCGAAAAGAAGCAGGAAAAAAAGAAGAAAGCCGCCGAAGCACCCTCCGAAATAGGAATTGACGATTTCGGAAAGGTTCAAATGAAGGTTGGCAAAATTTTAGAGTGCAAGCCCGTTGAAAATTCGGACAAGCTTTTGGTTTCACAGGTTAAAATAGGCAGCGAAACAAGACAGATTGTTTCCGGAATTGAAAAGTGGTATTCACCGGATGACCTTGTAGGCAAAAAGGTTATCGTTGTAACAAACTTAAAGCCCGTTAAGCTGAGGGGCGTACTTTCACAGGGTATGCTTTTGGCTGCTTCTACAGGGGACAGACTTGTCCTTGCAGGGGTAAACGGAGATATTGACGACGGAGCGGATATATCCTGATGTTTTTCGAAACACACGCTCATTATGATGACGAAAAGTTTGACGCAGACAGAGAAGAATTAATTTCTTCTCTGTTTTCACAGGGGCAGATAGATTATATCGCAAATGCGGGCTGTGACGTAAAATCTTCACTGACAGGGCTTGAATTAAGCAGAAAGTGGAAGAATTTTTATGCCGCAAGCGGTATACACCCCCACAGTGCAGACGAAATGAACGACGAAAGCTATGAAATTATAAAAAAGCTCTGTGACGACCCAAAGTGTGTTGCGGTAGGGGAAATAGGGCTTGACTATTATTATGACTTCTGCGACAGAGAGGTTCAGAGATGCTGCTTCAGGCGTCAGCTTGAACTGGCGGCAGAGGTTGACCTTCCCGTAATAATCCACTCCAGAGAAGCCGCTGCCGAAACATTTAACATTATTAAGGAAAGCAATGTTCGCAAGGGAATAATCCACAGCTACAGCGGACATACCCAAATGGCTCTTGAATATATAGAAATGGGCTTTTATATAGGCATTGGGGGAATGGTTACATTTAAGAATGCAAAGAAACCCGTTGAGGTTGTTAAGAATATACCCCTTGAAAGGATAGTTTTGGAAACTGACTCCCCTTATTTAGCCCCTGTTCCCGTAAGAGGGCAAAGAAATAATTCACAAAATTTACGCTATATTGCGGAGAAAATTAGTGAAATTAAACAAATTTCCCTCGAAAAAGTGGCTGAAACGACCCGAAATAACGCCTTGACAATATTCGCTAAAAAAATAGTTGTTGCATAATTGTTACGAATGTGTTAAAATGAAATCCGTAAATGTTAAAAAAGGAAAACAGAGGGATTAAAATTCATAATCCCCGATGTTTAAACAAAAGAGATGTTTAAATAGACCTTTTATACTAAGGATGAAGGAAACCGCAAAGCGGACTTGCGGTTTCCCGGTATAAATCTTTGCTAGTATTAAGCCGAGATTTTATACAGTCCGAACAAGGAGGATTTTATTTTATGAATAGTTTAGTACACAAAGAGAAAAAGGGCTTAAAAATTTTAATTTATCCCTTTTTGATCTTGGCAATTATGGTTATGCTTTCTTCTATAGTAAAAGCGGAAGAAGAAACCGCAGCCGAAGAAACAACAGAAGCAGCAGCAGAGGAAGAGGTAAAGGTGGCAAGCGGTAAATATACAATAGTAGTTCAGGATAACTACGGAACATATGTTTACCCCACAAACTGCGACACAGTAAGAGAGCTTTTTAATGAACAGAACATCGTCTTAGGCGACCTTGATATTCTTAAGTGTGACCTTGACGACGAGCTTAAGCAGGGACTTGTTATAAATATTAAAAGAGCCGAGGACATTTCGTTCCTTATTGACGGCGAAGAGGTTTACACTATATATATGAATGTAAACACACTTGGCGAGGCTCTTTCGAAGCTTAAGGAAGAAAAGGGCGTTAATTATGTTTTGGGCGAGGGCTTCAGCTCTTCACAGGCTTATAACGCCGTTGACCTTATTCCCGTTGTTTCGGCTTACACAAAGGTTGAAACAAAGATAATCGACTGTTATTTTGACACAGAAACAGTTGAAAACCCCGACCTTGAAGAGGGCGTTACAAACATTCTTTGTGAAGGCGCCGAAGGCTCAAGCGAGGTTGTTATAAGAGTTAACTATGAAAACGGAAGCGCAGTTTCCACAGAAATTTTAAGTGAAAACGTTATAGTTGCTCCCGTAAACAGAGTTGTTGAAGTGGGTACTAAAAAGCCCGAACCGGAGCCCGAGCCTGAGATTGTTCAGACAGTGACATCCTACGGTGTTGTTGTAGGTCAGCTTGTTATGAACTCATCGGCTTATTCAATTGACTATGCCTGCACAGGCAAAACCCCCGGTATGGCAGGCTACGGCATAACTGCCAGCGGTATGAGAGCCGGCTACGGCGTTGTTGCCGTTGACCCCAGAGTTATTCCTTTGGGAACAAGGCTCTATGTTGAGGGCTACGGCTATTGCATAGCTGCCGACACAGGCGGAGCTATTAAGGGCAACAAAATAGACCTTTGCTTTAATTCATACAGCGAAGCCGTTAATTACGGCAGAAAGAATGTAACGGTTTATATTTTAGCTTAATCCGTAAACTAACGCCTCCGCTTTTGCGGAGGCTTTTTGACAATTAGCCGGTAAGGGCAATGTTTAAAACCGCCGTTTTTAATATTTCAGCAGCGGTTTTGGGGGCGGTTCTTCCGGGTAAACCGGGGCAGTATAAGGCTTTCAGGTTAAGATCCCTTGCAAAGCCGAAGTCTGTTCCCCCGGGGGCTTGAGCTAGGTCTATTATGAGACATCGCTTGTTGGCTTTCTTCAGCACGTCTCGGCTCAAAATTTCAGCGGGAATAGTGTTGAAAATAAATGAAAATTCGCCTATGCGGCTTTTAAGCTCATATAGGGGTATTCCCTTTATGCCGAAGGCTTTAATGAAGGCTGCCGTCTCTTCCGACCGGTAGGTTGAATAGGTGTCGGCTCCCATACCCTTAAGCATATTGGCGAGAACCTTTCCCACACGCCCGTAGCCCAAAACCAAAACGGGGTTTCCGAACAGTGTTATGTCGCTTTCTTCCACCGCTGTGGCTATAGCTCCCTCCGCTGTGGGAATGGCGTTGTAAACCGCCACGTCCTCACAGGCGAAAAAGTCATATGCTTTAATATTGCATTTTAAGGCAAGGTTTTTGACCTTGGGGCTTATGACTCCGCCGATGTAAATCCCGATGTTGTTTTTATACATATTTTCAAAAAAGGATTTTAACGTAACGGAAGGCACATCGGGAAGATAAAGGGTTTCATCGTCTTTCGACGTGGGTATAGACCCTATAATTACGTCGGTGTCCTCCAAAAGCTCGGAAATTCCCGAAACACAGGGGCTTATAAAACTGTTGGCGTAGGCTCTCACCGTATATCCGTCCGATGCCAAACTGTCGAAAATCAATTTATAGCGGTAGTCTCCGCCTAAAATTGCAAATCTAAATCTGCTCAAATTATCACCTGTATGGCTTATTATTAATTCTATTTTAGTCATTTGGCATTAATTACAGAAAATATTATGAAAATTTAGTGAAAATTTTGTAAAATAACAGTTTACTTATTGTGTGCAGATGTGGTATAATGTCTATGAAGTAGGTTTTGCGTTAAGGAGCTGTTTTTATGCGTGTAATATCCGGCAGCAAAAGAGGCGCTGCCCTAAAAGCCCCGGAAGGGCTTTCCACAAGACCCACAACCGACAGAATAAAAGAGTCTCTCTTTAATATACTTGCCCCCGACCTTAAAGACTGCGTCTTTTTAGACCTTTTTTCGGGCAGCGGCGGCATGGGTGTTGAAGCTCTCTCAAGAGGGGGAAAGCTTTCCGTCTTTGTTGACAAAGACAAAAAGGCTCTTTCCTGTATAAAACAGAACATTTCCAAAACGGGTTTTGAAGATAAATCTCTTGTTTTGGCTTCTGATTATAAACAGGCTCTTAAAATGCTGGCGGCAAAGGGTATTAAAGCAGATATAATTTTCGCAGACCCCCCATATTATTCCGATTTTATTGAAAATATACTTGACGAAATTGAAATTTCGGGTATACTAAATAATGAGGGTTTAATTGTCATTGAACAGGCAAAGGACGAACCCGAGGTTAAATCAGCCGGTTTTTTCCTTTACAGAATTAAGGATTACGGGAAAACAACAAAAATGAGCTTTTTCAAAAAAGCCGGTCTGAAAACGGAGGAAGAAAAGGAATGTTAAAGGCAGTTTATCCGGGCAGCTTTGACCCGGTGACCAACGGACACATCGATATCATGGAGCGGTGTTCCGGTTTTGTGGAAGAACTGATTGTGGCTGTGCTCGATAACCCCGCTAAAAATTCACTTTTTACGGTAGAAGAAAGAGTGCGGCAGCTCGAAGAGGTAACAAAGCATATGCCCAACGTTAAGGTAAAGTCTTTCTACGGCTTGCTTGTGGATTTTTGCAGGCAGGTTGATGCAAAGCTGGTTATCAGAGGCTTAAGGGCGGTTACCGACTTTGAATATGAATTTAAAATGGCTCTTGGCAATAAAAAGCTTGACGATAATATAGAAACCATATTTATATCTTCAAGTACCAAATATATGTTTATAAGCTCAAGCAGTATTAAGGAAATTGCAATGTTCGGCGGCTCCGTAGATGATATGGTTCCCCCATATATTAAGGATCAGCTGACAGAAAAATTTAATTCACGGGAGGAAATTTAAACATGGATTCTATTATCGATCTTATTGATGAAATTCAAGACTTGTTGGACTCATGCAAAAAGCAGGCTTTTTCCGCCAACAAAATTATTGTGGATAAAGAGGAAATTACTGAGCTTTTACAGGATATAAGACTTAATATACCTTCTGAAATCGCTCAGGCTAAGCGTATTTCCGAAAAGTGTGAAAAAATCGTTCAGGAGGCTCACAACAAAGCCAACCAGATTATTAAGCAGGCTGAGGATCAGGCTGAAAAGCTTGTTATGGAGCATGAAATTACAAGACAGGCTAAGGCTGAGGCGGATGCTATTGTTGAAGACGCAAGACAGGACGCTATCGAAATGAGAAGAAACGCCATTTCATACGCCGACGGTCTCTTAAGCGATGTTGAAAACGCTCTTTCAAAGAGTATGACAAAGGTTGAGGACGAGTCAAGAGCGGCTCTCGACACAATTAAAGAGGTTACAGACAGCCTTTCGGACTTTATGGATGACGAGCTTAATATAATCGTAGGAAACAGAGACCAGCTCAGAGGGGATGTTTGATTAAGACCCTGATTTTTACATACGGAAAATAAAATTAGGAGGGGCTGTTTTTACCCCTCTTTTTAACTATTGATGAAGGTTTTCACAGCGGCGGTTATTATAATACAGTAGGCAAAGCTTAAAACAGCGCTTATAAGCTTTCCCTTTATGTAGCTTCCCGCAGGGAGACCCACACTTGACAAAAAGCTTATTGACTGGGCGGCAACGCATAAGCCTCCGAAGGAAATCAAAAGGCTTAAAAAAGGCAGTCTTAAAGGCTCGCTCCACTGTGAAATAAGGGCGCACCCTTTTGTCATTTCGACCAAAGCCAAAATAAAGCTTTGGGAAAGAGACGGGCTTATGCCCAAAAGGCTTAAAGGGTTCGATACTGCCTTAAGTATACCCGTAAGAGAAATAAGCTCGGTTATTACGGAGAAAAACACTATAAAGCCCCCTACGTTAATCATTGAAAGAGATGATTTTTCGATAGCCAGTGACAAAGCCTTTCCGAAAGAAAGGGAAGTATACTGCTTTCTGTTACAGTTTTCCTTGAATTTGGGGGCAAAGGGCTTTAACGCCAAAGCTATTGTAACAGGTGCTAAATAGTGTGATATTAGCAGAATTAACCCCGATTTCTGACTTTTAAGCATAACCGACCCTACTGTTCCCAAAATGAACAGAGGTCCCGAATTGTTGCAGAAAAGGCTTAAGTGCAGAGCTTCGGCTTTTGAAATTTGCTTTGTTTCATAAAGCCCGGCTATGGTCGAAGCGCCCATGGGGTAGCCCGAGGTTATGCCGCTTAAAAAGGCAAAAAATCCTTGGGGAGATATGCCGAAAAGCTTTTCGGAAACAGGAACAAGAAAACGGCTCAGTGTATTTATAAAGTTTAAATATATAAGCAGAGACGTGCCTGCCGCAAAGGGAAACAGCGAAGGCAGGGCGGCGTTATACCAAAGCTTAAGCCCCTGTTTGGCGGCTTCTACGGCATTTGAAGGAAAAAATATAAGCATTATATTGAATAAAAGAATTAATAAAGACAGTATGTATTTTTTGTGTTTTATTTTGATCACGTCTCTCTTTTTTCTAAATTTATTCTTTTAAGAGGGACTTTATGACTTTTAGAGGATTTGATACAGGTGGCTGAGAGAAGAACAGGCAGCAAAAATAAAAAATCAAACAGCAGTTCGGGAACGAGAGCTTCTTCTTTGCAGTCTACAGGCAAAAGAAGCGGAAACGTCATAAAATTAAGCGATGTCCGCAGCAACAGAACAAGCTCCGCAGGCAGAACAACATCACGAACAGCCCGAAGCACGGGAACAAGCCGAAGCTCCGCTTCAAGCCGAACAACGGGTACTTCACGTACAACAGGTATATCAAGAAGCACGGGAACAAGCCGTACATCGGGCACATCACGAAGTACTTCCCGTACAGGCACAACAACAAGATCAACCCGAACATCGAGAACTACAGGCACAGCCCTGACGCCAATCGGAACAAGCAGAACGGCTTCGAGACGAACCTCTTCAACAGGCTCGTCCCTTACCGCACGCCGAAGCTCAGCCGTTTCTAAAAATACTTCTCAGGCAAGAACTGCTTCCGCAGCCGCTCCCAAAAGAAAACCCCAAACAAGAGTTGTTCATAAAAAGGTCAGCGGCATAGGCTACGAAGGGGCAGCGAGGATTTTTTTGGCGGTATTTCTTGTGCTTTCTGTTTTATACATAGGGGGCAACATTATAAGATATGCCTTGAAAAGTGCCGTAAGCTACGACACAATTCAAATAGGCTCAATCGATACACCCAAATCTGCAGATGGCGTTATTATAAGAACAGAAACGGCTTATCAGTCCGATATGGAGGGTGAAATCTCCTTTTTGGTGCCTGACGGAGAGAAGGTAAGAACAGGCGAGACAATTGCCACAGTTAAGGTTAAGGATGTTGTTGACGAAGCTCAGCAGTCCCTTGACAGCCTTAACGAGGATTATATAGAATCCGAAAAGGTTAAAGAAACAATTGACGAAACGAACGAAGAAGCGGTTAAGCTTAATTTGGAAATAAAGGCTTTGGCTGATGATGCGGCAATGGATTTTGTTGCTCTTGATACTATCAGCTTAAGAGACTTTACAAACAATGCTATGGTTAAGCAGGAAATGAGAAACCAGGCTATTTTAAGCGGAAGCCGTTCCGCAGAGGAAACCAGTGCAATTCAAAAGGCGGAGAACACCATAGCCGAAAATTCGAGAACATACACAGCCCTTGAAGGGGGTATAGTGTGCCTTGAAACAGACGGTCTTGAATCGGAGCTTAATACGGGAAATATGGCAAATCTTTCCGAAAATGATATTAAACAGAGCAGCGACTCCTCCCATGTAGCCGGCTCTGAGGTCAGCGAAGGCGAAAACATATTCAAAATAATTACGTCAAATGTGTGGTATATTGCCGCATATATCGACTCAGACTATGTTTTGGACTGGGAGCAGGGCGACAGACACACCATCTACTTAACCGACTCTATGGGCGAGAATATTGAAATGGATGTAGTGGTTGAAACCTTCGTGCCCGATACTAAAAAGACATATATGGTTTTGAGGGCGTCAAAGTATATGCTTGATTTTATGTCTGTCAGAAACCTTTCCTTTGAAATAGACAAGGTTAAAACAGGCTATAAAATCGCAAATTCCTCTATTGTGGAAACTACCCTTATAAAAATTCCCGTTGAATATGTAACAGCCGGCACTGTGACGAAATCCAACGGAACCACTGTCTCCGTAGGCTCGGTTAAGGGTGACTATGCTTATTTCCCCGTAGGCTATGACAGCCTTGCTTTGGGCGATATAATAATGAGCCCCGACGGGTCTGATACATACACTTTAAGCGAGGTTGAAACACGTCAGGGAATTTATATAATGAATACGGGTATAGCCCAGCTTTACACTATAGATACCGAAGGAAGCACCTCAAACTCAACCCATACTATTTTAGACCCTGACCGCAACACAAATTTAAGCATATATGACAGAGTTGTGGTTGACCCTAAAAACATAGAAGAGGATCAAATGCTTTACAAATAAGAAAGGTGATTTTATGAGCGAAATTGCTGAAAACTTAAGTGAAATATATAAAAATATAGAGGCTGCGGCGAAAAAATCAGGCAGGTCTGCCGATGATATTATGCTTTTGGGCGTAACAAAAACCGTAGACTGTGAAAGAATACAGCAGCTTGTTGACCTCGGTGTTAAGGAACTGGGGGAAAACAGAGTTCAGGAGCTTATGTCCAAAATCGACGTTATAAAGGGTGACGTAAACTGGCATCTTATAGGCAGCCTTCAGACAAACAAGGTCAAATATATCATAGGCAAGGTTAAGCTTATTCATTCAGTCGACAGTCTTAAGCTTGCTTCCGAAATAAGTAAACGCTCTTTGGCTTCCGGTCTTGTGACGGATATTTTGCTTGAGCTAAATGTTGCCGAGGAAGAAAGCAAACACGGCTTTAAAGCCGAAGAGCTTTCAGACACAATAGAAAAACTTAAAGAATTTAAGGGTATCGGAGTTAAAGGTCTTATGACCGTTGCCCCATATGTCGAAAACCCCGAAAATAACAGACCTGTTTTTAAAAAAATGCGTGAATTATTTATTGACATTAAGGCAAAAAACTGTGATAATATAGATATGACTTATTTGTCTATGGGAATGACCAACGATTATGTTGTTGCAATAGAAGAAGGCGCCGATATTGTTCGTATAGGTACGGGCATTTTCGGCAAGAGAAATTATGCTTAGGAGGAAGCTTGAAAATGATCAATGTTTTGGAAAACTTAAAGGATAAGCTGTTTCCCGGTAACTACGGAGAAGAATATTATGACGAGCCTGTTGAAAATGAGGATTATGAGGATTATGACGATGAGCCGGCTCCCAGACCTGTCTCAAACAACAGAAGATATACTTCAAGTCGTTACGGAAGCAATTCTAAGATTTATAAGGTAAATACAAATGTTCAAATGGAGGTTCTCGTCAGTACCCCCACCAGCGTTGAAGAAGCAGGAGAAGCCTGTGACGCTTTGAGAGACAGAAAAACCGTTGTGGTTAATCTTGAAAAGGTTAATTTTGAAACGGCTCAGAGAATAAGCGACTTTTTAAGCGGAGCAAGCTATGTTTTAGACGGCAGTGTTCAGCTTATTTCCGATGAAATTTTGATTATCGGACCTATGAATGTCGATATTACGGGCAACTTTGCAGATGAGCTTCAGGCAAACGGAATTAACATTCCCAAAACATCTTCTGCCAAATGGAGATAAAAATATTCGCAAAAACGCTTGTATACTTTTGTGAAAAGTTTATAGTTGTTATATTGACTATATACAATAAAAAAGGTGATTTTTTTGATTAAATATTTTATTATTAAGGCAATAGGTAATATGTCAAAGCTTTTTTATCTGCTTATTGTGGCAAGGTGTCTTTTAAGCTGGCTGCCTGTAAACAGAAGCAATAAATTGGTTGACTTGATTTATACCCTTACGGAGCCTGTTCTTGCGCCCATAAGGCGGCTTTTCGACCGTTCGCCATTAGGGGGCTACGGTATGAGAATAGACTTTTCACCCGTAATTGCCGTAATTTTGATTGAAATTGTATGCGATGTTATTATTAATATAATATACGCTCTTTAAGCTATGACGGATAAGCACAGTGTTTTAAAAAACATACAGGATAATGAGCTCAAGCTGTTTTTAGCTAAGGGTCTTGACAAAGCCGCTATGGCTCAAAAACGGCAAATACCCTGTTTTACCGAATTTGCCGAGCCTGTGAGGGTTGAAATGCTCAAAGAACTCCTTAAGAAGGAACAGGGGCTTGAGGTCAGAATATGGGGCGGCTATGAGGACGCAGAGCGTCTTATGGCGGGGTTTTATCCCGAATACGGTGAAGATGAGCCCTTTCCCATATGCGCCGTTAAAATCGAATATAACGCCAAATACTCAAAGGGCTTAAGCCACAGAGATTTTTTGGGCTCCGTTTTGGGTCTCGGTATCGAACGGGGCAAAACGGGGGATATTATCCCATCGGAGGGCTTTGCTCTTGTTATTTGCTGCACAGATGTAGCGGACTTTATTTCAGCCAACCTTGAAAAGGTGGGCAGAACCTCCGTCAGGTGCAAAACCGTTTCAGATTATGAGAGCCTGATTGCAGCTCCCGAGGTTAAAGAGATAGTTAAAACCCTTGTGTCTTTAAGGCTTGACGCAGTGCTGTCAGGGGCGTTTAACATTTCACGTTCCGCCGCCAATGAAGCAGTCAAAAGCGGCAGGGTTTTCGTAAACAGACTGCCTGTTGAAAATCCGTCGAAGAAAACTGACTGCGGCGATATTATTACCCTGAGAGGAAAGGGCAGAATTAAGCTGCTTGAGGTTTTGGGCAGTACAAAAAAAGATAAATTAATTGTTAAATTTCAAAGCTATGTTTAGGAGGGAAATGTTTTGCTTACACCTATTGATATAGAAACCGCCGAATTTAAAAAGGTCGCTTTGGGCTATGCTCCCGACGCGGTAGACGAATTTTTGAATAAGGTAATCGAAGAATTTGAAAGACTTTATAAAGAAAACTCTTCCCTTAAGGACAAGCTTAAGAACACTGAAGAAGCTTTGGAGCATTATAAGTCTTTGGAGGACTCCATTAAAAGCTCGATTGTGCTTGCGGAAAAGGCTTCATCCACAGCCAAGAGAAACGCTGCGGAACAGGCTGCAAACATAATTAAAGCGGCTCAGATTAAAGCTGATGAAAGGCTTGTGGAGTCGGCAAATGAAAAAGCAAGGCTTGAAAGCGAAATTGCACAGCTTAAAGGCAGATACACTATTCTCACTTCCGGCATAAGGGGTCTTATTAATGCCGAGCTTGAATACATAGATAAAAGCGAGGAGCTTTTAAATAACGTGACGGCAGATAAAAAAGATGATAAACAACCAAATAAAAGATAAAAACATTTTTTCAATAAAAGAGCTGTGAAAAATTATAAGTTAATTCTTCACAGCTTTTTTTATTAATTTATAGCAGCCTTAAAAGGCTCTGTTTTATTCGTTCTTTCCCATGGAAGATCAAGGTCGGTTCTGCCGAAATGACCGTATGCGGAGGTCTGAGCGTAGATAGGTGCTCTGAGTCCCAAATCCGCAATAATTGCTCCGGGTCTTAAATCAAAGTTTTCAAGAACGATTTTCTGAATTTCATCATCGGAAATTTTGCCCGTTCCGAAGGTATCAACATAAATCGAAGTAGGCTCGGCAACGCCTATGGCGTAGGAAAGCTGAATTTCGCACTTGTCTGCGATACCGCTTGCAACAATATTTTTAGCCACATATCTTGCGGCATATGCAGCGGAACGGTCAACCTTTGTAGGGTCTTTGCCGGAGAATGCTCCGCCGCCGTGACGTGCATATCCCCCGTAGGTGTCTACAATGATTTTTCTGCCTGTTAAGCCGCAGTCGCCCATAGGCCCGCCGATAACAAAACGCCCTGTAGGGTTAATGAATATTTTTGTGTCCTCAGAAAGAAGATTTTCGGGAATAACCGCTTTTATAACCTGTTCCTTTATGTCCTTGTGAATTTGCTCGTTTGAAACGTCGGGAGAGTGCTGGCTTGAAATAACAACAGTGTCTACCGAAACGGGCTTTCCGTCCTCATAGGCTACTGTTACCTGACTTTTTCCGTCCGGTCTTAAGTAGGGGAGAGAGCCGTTTTTCCTTACCTCTGTCAGTCTTTTCGTCAGCTTGTGGGCAAGGCTTATAGGGAGGGGCATAAGCTCCTCTGTCTCATTGCAAGCATAGCCGAACATCATTCCCTGGTCTCCTGCGCCTGTGTCAAGGCTTTCCTCTGCGTCTACACCCTGTGCAATATCCGGCGACTGACCCTTTAATGTCACCACTACGGAGCAGGTATCAGCATCAAAGCCGTATTTTGCCCTTGTATAGCCTATGTCTCTGACAGCGTCTCTTGCAATTTTTTCAACATCTATCTGAGCTGTTGTTGAAATTTCGCCTGAAACGCAGATAAGACCGGTTGTTGCCAGAGTTTCACAGGCAACTCTGCCGTTGGGATCCTGTACCATAACTGCGTCTAAAACAGAATCGGAAATTCTGTCGCAAATCTTGTCGGGATGTCCCTCAGTTACAGATTCTGAAGTAAAAAGCTTTTTCATTTTGTTTCCTCCTTAAAATAATCCTGATTTACGGAAACGCCGCCAAGCGGAATTGATTTTTTTTCATCATTTCCGCAAACGGCTTCCCGATTATTGTTAAGAGGAGTATTGGGCAGCCGAAAGCTTTCTTTTAATAAAAATTGTTCGATAAACGCCTGAAAGTACAAGCAAGCTTGCAGTTAACTGTTTATCGACAACACTTTTACAAAAAAAAGAAGCCTTGCGGCTTATTCGATATACTCATCTTTCGGAATAAACCGATGGAATTAGCACCTTGTTCCCCAAAATAGGGGTTCGGTTGCCGGGCTTCACAGGGCCATTTCCCTCCGCCGCTCAGGATAAGCTTTATGTGTTTTTTAATCTACTCCTAATCATATCACTCCCACAGGGCTTTGTCAATAAATTTAAGAAAAATTATTTGTGAAAAGTTGTGAAGAAGATATGACTTTAGTTAGTGTTTTCTTTAATTAAATAGCTTGCGGAGGCGGCAACAGCGGCAAGACAAAGATTTACTGCCCACAGAGGTTCATAGCCAAGACCGTTTTTAACGAAAATTCCGCCTAAAAATGAGCTGCCGAAAGCACCGAACTGATGACCTATAAGGGCAAAGCCGTAAAGTACAGCCATTTTTTCATAACCGAATTTTTTGCTGATTATTCCCGAAGTCGGCGGAACGGTAGCGTCTCCGCACATACCCAAAAGAGCTGAAGCACCGAAGGCAAACGCCGCAGTTTTCGGCAAAATCAGAAACCCCAAGGATATAACAACCCTTAAAGCATAGAGACTTCCCAAAACATTTTTCATCTTAAATTTTGTGCCTAAAAAGCCCGACAGAACCGCACCGAGCATAGTGAAAATGCCGTAAACGGTCAGGGTCAGAGAAGCGGCAGAGTTTTTTATTCCGCAGGATATGTACTGTGAAAACAGGTGGCTTTCTATAATCGACATATTAAAGCCGCAGGTGGCAAAGCCTATTAAAATCAGCCTGTAATCTCTTTCCTTAAGGGCATTTTTAAGCATAGGCACAAGAGCCGCCTTTTTTGCGTCCTCATTTTTTGCTTCTGCGTTTTTCCTGTTTACGATGCCGATCCAAACCACAAGGGGAATAAGCAGAATGAAGGGCAGGGCGGTGGCGGTCATAGCGGCTCTTACGCCGAAGCTGTCGGAGGCTGTCTGCAAAGCCGGAGACATAAAGGCGTCGCCAACCCCGGCGCTTGCCTGAACTATTCCCGAAACAAGGGCGGAACGCCTTTCACCTATAACAGGGGTTAAAGCCCCCATAACTATTCCGAAGCAAAGCCCTGTTGTTCCGAAGGGCAGAACCAAGCCGAAAAACAGAAGCATTGAAAAGGCACTGCGGCAAAGGGGAGTTATAATAAGCCCGGTTACCGTAAATATTATTCCTGTCATAATTACAAAGGCGTTTGATTTTTTAATCGCCAGCATTCCCAAAAATGGCTGAGCCACGCCGTAAACCAAAGCCCCGACGCCTATGCAGAAGCTTATATAAGAATAGCTTATGCCCGTTGTTTCCACAAGCCCCTTCATCATAATTCCGTAGTTGTCGTGAACCCCCTGCATTATGCCGTGAATAATACAGGCTGCGGCAACAAGAATAATGCATAAAAATATATTTGCCTGTTTTGTTTCTTGTTTTGTTTTCATTTTGATACGCCTCTTTCGAACAGTTTGCTTGACATTTTTTCTTTACGTAAGTATAATATCATAAAACAATACTTTAATCAAATTGAAATATTTAAGGCTATAATTCAAAATAATTGAAGTGAGGTGAGACTTGTGGAGCTTAAATATTTGTCTACATTTAAAACAATTGTTGAAGAGGGCAGCTTTACCGCTGCGGCAAAAAAGCTTAATTATACGCAGTCAACGATTACCTTTCAAATAGACCAAATTCAACAGGAGCTTTCCGTTAAGCTTTTTGAAAAAATAGGCAGAAAAATGGTTTTGACTTCAGCAGGAAAAGAGCTTGTTCCATATGCTGACGAGGTTTTGAGAGCTGTGGATAAGCTTCATTACATAAACAAGGATATTTCCCAATGCAAAGGTGAGCTAAACATAGGCGTCGCCGAAACCTATCTCTGTTACCGACTGCCCAAGGTTCTGAAAGCTTTTGTAAACAAAGCCCCAAACGCAAGGCTGAATATTCGTTCTATGAACTGCTATGAAATAAGAGACGCCCTCAAAGAGGGTACTTTGGATGTGGGAATATTTTATAAGGATGTAGGGGGTATAGGGGACAGCCTTATTTTAAAGGAACTTGAAGCCTTTCCCGTTTCCCTGATTGCTTCACCTGTCACAGCGGAAAAATTTTCGGACTTTACAACCCCCAACAGACGTATTAAAATTCCTCTTATAATAAACGAGCCTGACTGCATTTTCAGGCAGATATTCGAGGAATACCTCAGAGACAGAAGCATTGTTTTGGATCACACAATTGAACTGGGCAGTATCGAAACCATAAAAAGCCTTGTTCAAAATGACGTGGGAATATCCTTTCTGCCTAAATTTGTAATTGAAAAGGAGCTTAATGACGGTTCACTTGAAAAAATCAAAACAAATGTCCGTCACAATAAGCTGACAATAGTCTGCGGTTATCACAAAAATAAATGGATTAGCCCCTTAATGCAGCTTTTTTCAGACTGCCTTGAACAGATTTAATCCTGACTTTATTCTCTAAAACCTATATATCGGCTTTTAATTATTATTTTTTCAGTTTGTATTGATTTTTTAAATGAAATTCTGTATAATGGAAAGCGTATTAATGATTAATAACGATTAAAAAAGAAAAGGTTGGGCTTTTATGTTTAAAATATTAAAAACAGAAGGCAGGGCAAGGCGGGGCAGGTTTGAAACCGTCCACGGAACAGTGGAAACCCCGGTCTTTATGAACGTAGGCACTCTTGCCGCCATAAAAGGGGCAGTCTCCGCCTTAGACCTTAAGGAAATAGGCACTCAGGTGGAGCTTTCCAACACATATCACCTTCATTTGCGTCCCGGCGACGAGGTTGTTAAAAAAATGGGCGGACTTCATAAGTTTATGAACTGGGACAGGCCTATTTTAACTGACAGCGGCGGCTTTCAGGTCTTTTCCCTTACGTCCTTAAGAAAGATTAAGGAAGAAGGGGTTTATTTCAACTCACACATTGACGGTCATAAAATTTTTATGGGTCCTGAAGAGAGTATGACAATTCAGTCGAATTTGGCCTCCACAATCGCTATGGCGTTTGACGAGTGTCCTTCTTCCGTTGCGGATAAAAGCTATATTGATGCTTCAGTTTCCCGAACCACGAGGTGGCTCGAAAGATGCCGAAATAAAATGACAGAGCTTAACCAAAGGGAAGACACTATAAACCCTCATCAAATGCTTTTCGGCATTAACCAAGGGGGAATTTATGAGGATATAAGAATACGCCATGCTAAGGAAATAAGCTCCTTTGACCTTGACGGCTTTGCCATAGGGGGTCTTGCGGTAGGGGAAAGTCACGCCGAAATGTACAGAATTTTGGAAGAAACTATACCTTATCTGCCGAAAGAAAAGCCTGTTTATCTTATGGGCGTAGGCACTCCGGAAAATATTTTGGAAAGCGTTTGGAGAGGGGTAGACTTTTTCGACTGCGTTCTGCCTGCGAGAAACGGCAGACACGGAAACCTCTATACCCACTTCGGAAAAATAAATATATTAAACGCAAAATATGAGCTTGACGATTCGCCTGTGGAGGAGGGCTGCGGCTGTCCTCTTTGCAGAAACTTTTCGAGAGCATATCTCCGCCACCTTTTTAAGGCTAAGGAAATGCTTGCTATGCGGCTTTCGGTTCTGCATAATCTCTATTTTTACAACAAGCTCACTGAGGAAATAAGAACCGCCCTTGACCGGGGCAATTATGAGAGTTTTATGAAACAAACTATAAGTAATATGGGAGGAAAGTGTTATGGCTGAAATTAAAAGAATTTATGTAGAAAAAAAGCCCGGTTTAAATATCGAGGCTCGTCAGCTTTTTGACGACCTTAAGGAAAATTTGGAGCTTAAGGGGCTTGAGGGCGTCAGAATTTTAATAAGATATGACATTGAAGGTCTTTACGGCGAGGATTTTGAAAGATGTAAGAAAACTGTCTTTTCAGAACCCCCTGTTGACATTTTATATGAAGAAAAATTTGATATGTCAGATGACGAAACAAGCTTTGCCGCAGAATATCTGCCTGGTCAGTTCGACCAGAGAGCCGACTCCGCTATGCAGTGCGTACAGATTGTTACCGAAGAGGACCGTCCTCTTATAAACTGTGCTAAGGTTTATGTTCTGAAAGGTACTATTACAGCCGACGAGCTTGAAGCAGTTAAAAAATACTGCATAAACCCGGTAGATTCAAGAGAAGCGGCTCTTGAAAAGCCCCAAAGCCTTAAAATCGAACACCCCGAAGCAGAGGCCGTAGCAGTTTTCAAAGGCTTCATAGATTTAAGCGAAGAAGAAGTTTTGAAAATGCGTGACGATTTAGGTTTGGCTATGAGCGGCGAGGACTTGCTTTTCTGCCGTGAATATTTCAGAGACACCGAAAAGCGTGACCCTTCCGTTACGGAAATCAAGGTTATAGATACATACTGGTCAGACCACTGCCGTCACACAACCTTTGCCACAAACCTTCAAAAGGTTGAGGTTGAGGAAAGCAAGTACAAGCAGAAAATAGAAGATGTTTTCAGCCGTTATCTTGACGACAGAAAGAAAATAGGCAGGACAAAGCCTGTCTGTCTTATGGATATAGCAACACAGGGGGTTCGTTCTCTCAGGGCGCAGGGAAAGCTTACTGCTTTTGACGAGTCAGAAGAGGTCAACGCCTGCTCAATAAACGCAAAAGCTGTTATTGACGGCAAGGAAGAAGACTACCTCATAATGTTCAAAAACGAAACCCACAACCACCCCACTGAAATAGAACCCTTCGGCGGTGCTGCAACCTGTCTCGGCGGTGCAATAAGAGATCCCCTTTCGGGTAGAGCCTATGTTTATCAGGCAATGAGAGTAACAGGCTGCGCCGACCCAAGACGACCCGTTAAGGACACTATCCCCGGAAAGCTTCCTCAGAGAAAGCTTACAAGAGGGGCTGCCGCCGGATATTCTTCATACGGAAACCAGATAGGTCTTGCCACAGGTCAGGTTGTTGAAATTTATGACGAGGGTTATGCTGCTAAAAGAATGGAAATAGGTGCAGTTATTGCAGCCGCTAAGAAAGAAAATGTTATTCGTTTAAGACCCGAGCCCGGCGACATTATTATTATGACCGGCGGCAGAGCCGGAAGAGACGGCTGCGGCGGAGCAACAGGCAGCTCAAAGGAGCACAACGAGGACTCAATCAAAACCTGCGGAGCGGAGGTTCAAAAGGGCAACGCAACCACAGAGAGAAAGCTTCAGAGACTTTTCAGAAATCCCGAAGTCAGCAGAATGATTAAACGCTGCAATGATTTCGGTGCAGGGGGTGTTTCCGTTGCAATCGGCGAGCTTGCAGACGGTCTTGTTATAAACCTTGATGCTGTTCCCAAGAAATATGAGGGTCTTGACGGAACGGAAATAGCAATTTCCGAAAGCCAGGAGAGAATGGCAGTTGTTGTTGACAGAGAAAACGCAGAAAGATTTGTGGCTCTTGCCAATGCCGAAAACCTTGAAGCAACTCCCGTTGCCGAGGTAACAGACGACCGCCGTCTTAAAATGATTTGGAGAGGAAAGGAAATTCTTGACATTTCAAGAGACTTTTTGGATACAAACGGAGTAATGCAGAAGGCTGACGTTCTTGTTAAAGCACCCGAGGATATGAGCCAAAAAGAGCCTGAAGGAGCAACCATTAAAGAAAAATGGCTTAACAACCTTAAAGATCTCAATGTGGCTTCACAAAAAGGTCTTTCGGAAAGGTTCGATTCCACAATCGGTGCAGGCACAGTTCTTATGCCCTTCGGCGGCAAAAACCAGCTTACTCCCTCAGAGGCTATGGCGGCTAAAATTCCCGTTTTAAAGGGCGAAACCGACACAGCTACCCTTATGAGCTTCGGCTGTAAAATCAAAGCAGCAAAGGCAAGTCCTTTCCACGGGGCAGTTTATGCCGTAGTTGAGTCTGTTGCCAAAATCGTAGCAGCAGGCGGCAGCTATAAAGACGTATATTTAACATTCCAGGAATATTTTGAACATTTGGGCAAAGCTCCCGAAAAATGGGGCAAGCCCTTTGCGGCTCTGTTAGGGGCTTACCTTGCTCAAATGGAGCTTGGCTTAGGGGCTATCGGCGGAAAAGACAGTATGAGCGGAACATTTATGGATTTAACCGTTCCTCCCACACTTGTTTCATTTGCCGTTGACGTAACAAAAGCAGGGGATATAATTTCTCCTGAGTTCAAAAAGACCGGTTCACATATTGTAAAAATAAATGCAGCCTATGACGAAAACGATTTGCCTGATTTTGACAAGCTGAAGGCTCAGTTTGAGAAAATTTCGGAACTTATTAAGAATGGTGTTATTGTTTCCGCTTCCGTAATAGGTCAGGGCGGTGCAGCAGCCTGTATTTCAAAAATGTCTTTCGGCAACGATATAGGTGCTGAGGTCAATATAGCCGATCCCTTCGGCTGCAAAACAGGCTCATTCGTCTGTGAAATAGCAGAAAACGCAGACATAGCCAAAGAATTGAAAGACCTTGATGCTGAAGTTTTAGGCAGAACCACCGAAGAAAAAGCCTTTGTTGTAAACGGCGAAACAATCGACCTTGAAGAAGCTAAAAAGGTCTGGGTTCTTCCTATCGAAAAGGTATTCCCCACAAAGCTTTACAGCAGCTTTGACGAAAAGGACATTTCACTTAAGGAATTTAACATTATCGAAAAGAGAGGCAGCGGTTTAAGCCTTGCTTCCCCCAGAGTTGTTATTCCCGTATTCCCCGGCACAAACTGCGAATATGATACTATGCGCCGTTTTGAAGCCGCAGGGGCTAAGGTTGACACATTTGTTATCAGAAACTTAAAGACAGCATGGCTTAAGGACTCCGCAGCGGCTTTGGCAAAGCTTATTGACAATGCCCAAATAGTAATGCTCCCCGGCGGCTTCTCAGCAGGCGACGAGCCTGAAGGCTCAGGAAAGTTTATTGCCGCAGTTTTCAGAAACCCGGCAATCAGCGAAGCCGTTATGCGTCTTTTAAATCAGCGTGACGGACTTATGCTGGGTATCTGCAACGGTTTTCAAGCTCTTATAAAGCTGGGTCTTGTTCCCTACGGCGAAATCAGAGACCTAAGCCCCGAAGCACCGACACTTTCCTTTAACACAATCGGTCGTCACGTTTCCTGTCTTGCCAACACTAAGATTGTTTCAAATAAGTCTCCATGGCTTTGGAACACAACCCCCGGCGATATGTTTAACGTTCCCGTTTCACACGGCGAAGGCAGATTTTTGGCTTCCGAAGAGGTAATAAGAAATCTCGAAGCAAACGGACAGATTGCAACACAGTATACCGACTTTGACGGAAAGCCCACCTATGACATAAAATATAATGTAAACGGATCGCTTTATGCTATCGAGGGTATCACAAGCCCCGACGGCAGAGTCTTGGGTAAAATGGGTCACAGCGAACGTATAGGCAATAATCTTTATAAGAATACTTGCGGAGAAAAGGATCAGCAGATTTTCTCCTCCGGCGTAAATTATTTTAAATAAAACAGCAAAAAAATAAAGCAGATGTCGTTTTTCGGCATCTGCTTTTGTGTAAGTCTATAGTCAAAGACTATGCGCATTTTTTGCTGACGCAAAAAATACTTATGACCAACTCAGAACTTTTGCCTGCGGCAAAAGCTGTGCCTTCGGCACGTCCCAATATCTTTTGGGTTCCTAACGTTTATCAACGCCCCATTCAGTAGGAGCTTGCACTCCTACTGAATGGAAAGTAAGTACCCGCCGCCTAAAAGGCGGGGGACTTCCTTTGTTGGTTAAATCAATGGTTTTAACTTGACATAAAGCTGTAATTGTGATATTATAAAAATACAAAGAGGAACTGTTATAGGCAGTTACTCCTCACCAATGTTGTTATTTCTTAGATAACCGTCATGGTTTTTTGGATGCCTGTGACGGTTATTTTTTTGTTATGGTAAGAACTATTTTTATGATTCGTACTATTACCGCAATAATTACGGTAAGTACATAAACATCGTAAATAATAGCTATCATAAGCAATTTCACCAAGAACTCGAAAGATGTCGGGCGGTTATCAAGAATTTTTTCAAAGAAAAATTCTTGATAACCGTTTTTCCTAACGGAAAAATTCTATAATTCTCTGAGTTGCCTGTATTTATCAGCTTTTTGGCTGAATAATCAGTTTTTTGTGTTTTGAAATTCGGCGGACAGTTGGGAAATCGTCAGATAAATTGCGGGTCAAAAGTAGTAGAAATGGTAGTAAAACATCTCAGATTATCTGCTCTATTCTACGGAATTCGCTGTCTGCATCGACATCGTGTGTATGGGCATATACATTAAGTGTTTCCTTTATGTTGGAGTGTCCCATAAGATACTGAAGTGCTTTCGGGTTCATTCCGGCATTAGCCATTTTTGAGCAGAATGTATGTCTGCAAATATGAGGAGTTACATTTGGCATTTGTATGGTATGTATCTTATTGTATTCTTTGCATATACGTTCAAATCTGCCTTCCCATACTCTGCGAGATGTTGTTAAGCCTTTGCAAGTCAAAAACAGGAAGCCTGTTTTTCCGTCTACTATCGGCTCTACTTTTTGTCCGTATCTGCCGTCCATAATTCTGCGGAAGCTTTCGCATACACATTCTGTCATAGGAATTTTTCTAACACCCGATTTGCTTTTAGTGTCTGTGACACGAAAACCTATGTTGTTAATACGCAGAAGCTGATGGTCAACACTTAAAATCTTGTTTTCCATATCAACGTCCGCAAAGGTTAAGCCGCATAACTCCGAAATTCTCAAGCCTGTATTAAACAATATGAATATTGCATCGTAATATACAGAATATTTCTTGCTGTTTTTTATAAAGTCAAGAAAACTGTTTTCCTGTTCTGCAGTAAGAGCGTCCCTTTTCTTGTTATCGTCTATTGTAATCTTAGCCAAACTAAACTGAAAAGGATTTTTATAAATATAATCATCTTCAATTGCTATTTCAAACGCAGGACGAAGTACATTTTTATAACTCTTGACAGTACCTTTGCACAATCCGCTTTTCTGCTGCAAGTTCACAGCCCATTCTTTGGCATCGGAAACTTTAACTTTAGTTATTAACTTTTGCCCGAACGGCTCTTTTTTCAAACGACTTATTACGGCATTGTATGTTTTTTTGGTACTTTCCTTAACCCCGTTTTTTTGTGACGCATATTTTTCAACAAGCTGTAAAACAGTAATTTTTGAACCGTTTGGGTCAATGCCCTTATCTAAGTCAAGCCTTATCTGCTTTTCCAAGGTTCTGAGGGCTTCACACTCTCTCTTGCCGTTGGGCAGCTTGTCCTTTTCGTCTAATTTCCAACTGTAAACAAAACGAACTTCTCCGTTATTGTCGGTATACTTAAACACATACCGTCCGTCTTTGCGTTGGCTCTCTCCTGTGCGAAGGATACGTTTTTTGTTATCCCGTCTTTTTTCGCTCATATGTAAATCTCCTTTCATTGGAAAAGAGCCTCAATTCATTTAAGTATATTATACCAGAATTGAAGCTCTAATACCAGTGATTTTTTCAAATTGTAGTCTTTACATCCAAATATTTTATAAACTTTTCTCTTTTTATGAGAAATCTGTTACCATACTGCAAAACGAAATCAACATCGTGGTTCTCATTTACAATCTGTCTCAGCTTGTCCTTGCCGATATTGAAATACTTTTGTGCTTCACCCATATTTAAGGCGTATTTTTCCCAAATGGGAACAGTTTCTTCTCTTGATAATGCCATATGTAAACCTCCTTCCTTTTATATTTATTTTTTGCTGCATTATAAACAATAAAAATTACATTAATTCAAGTCAAAGACTATGTGCATATTTGCTTAACGCAAATATGCTTATGACCAACGGCGTTTAACAACGCCCCAATCAGTAGGAGTTTTTAACTCCTGCTGATTGGAAAGAAAGTACCCACCGCCTAAAAGGCGGAGGGACTTCCTCTGTTGGTTAAAATAATTAAAGGCATAAATCAGACGGTTATCGGCATAACCTCACAGGAGTTTCACCTCTCGACGGTCTGTCAAGCCCTACCCGTTGCCTGCGACGCTTTTAACGCTCTGGCTGCGGCTGTAAGGGAGTATCATTATAGTTTCTGTATGTCATCGCTGTCGGGCTGCCAAACCCGATTTAACCTTAAGTATTAATCGCTCGACTTTTAAAGAAGAAAAGTGTCTTGGCGTACTTTGTTTAGGCTCAATACAGAAATAAAGTATCTGACCTGCCATATTCTGCGTTGCCGTTATCTTGCACCGCTTTCTTTTTCAAGGTTCAAAATTTATTGTTATCTCAATTATTATCAGAATTTATTTGTGGAAAAGCGGTTTGCTTCTGCATTTTAAAGTCTGAATAATAAGATAGCCTGCATTAGTTTTGTTTTCAGACGAATATAAATTTCTTCGTCTAAACCGTAATAGTTATTGCCGCTTTCGTCATAATAGTGTCTTGTTGCCAAGGTGATAATGTATCTGTCATAGTAATCCAAAACTTTGTAAATTGCTTCTGGGTAGCCATTGACAGCTTCTTCTATTACTTGATATGGCACTAATTTAAATTTAGCAGTTTGGGTATTACTTTTTTCTTTTCTCATTGAGAGCATCCTCCAAATATTCTTTAAGCATTTTTATACATCTCTGCCTGTGACGCTGTATTGTACTGTTTGAAAGATTGAGAAGATTTGCAATCTGCAAGTCTGTCATATCAGAATAATAATAGTTCTGAATAATTTCCCGCTTATCTTTCGGTAAGCTATGTACAGCTTCGGCAATCACCTTTGAAGAAATAAATTTTCCTGCTATCAAAAACATTTTTTCCTCAGTATCAATGTTTTCTTCGGGAAAATATTCATCATAGATGACGAAATTTTTTTCATCTTTCAGTGAAATATCGGAAATAGGTATTTGTTTTACTTCACGAAGATGTTTTCTTTTTACACTCTTAAAAGCATTTATAGTTTCGTTTTTAAGAACTTTTTTGCAGTAACTGTCAAAAATCCTTTGAATATCTTCTTGAGTTTTAGGTTGCAAATTCATTTTTTTCACCTCCTTCCTATTCCAATTAAAAGAAAGAAGATGTTTTTTAATTTGCCCTTTCACTTTATTAATACAACTGTTTTTTTATCCATTTCCTACCATATTTATTATTTAAAGATTTTTTTATGAAAGTAAAAATGTTTTTTAAAAAAGATTTGGACTTA